>JBMCLF010000089.1:0-6884 GCA_048615215.1 Candidatus Brevefilum sp. | reverse complement strand
ATATACCGGGAGTTCATCCCGGTAGCGCCATATTGGCTTTTTTGGATAAAAGCTCCCTGGGACAGGTAAAAAGAACCCAAAGATAAGAGCCAGGGGAAAACTGAGATTGAAACCGGTTTCCCACATGCGGAAACGCAGGTCCAGTCCTTGGCGCCTTGCGGCGAAATTCATTGCAAAAGTACGAAACCCAATCAGTATCAGAGTTGCCAGGGGCAGTGCCCAAAGAGCGGTCAAGTCTGGTAATCCGAAACCCCAGGAGCGCCAGACAACCAGGGCCGCGATGAGTATGTTGAGAATCAGCGTCGCTATGAATTGCGGTGCTGGGTGATCTGGAAGGACCGTTTTGGGTTTTCCCCACAGGAAGTGGCCCACATCAGGAATGTGAGTGCTGGCAAACCAAACTCTGAAGAGCCCAAATAGTCCAAAGCGCCTGAGCTGCTCGCGAAAAGGCAGGATTGAGAAGCCGCGAGTTGCAAAGAGCTTGCTGGAGCTGGTGTTAAACCCCTCTACAATGGCAAAGATTTGGCTGCAGCCGACTTCCTCAAGCCAGGCTAATCCGGCTTCTATTAATGCCTGGCCGGCGCCTAACCCGCGTGCGTCGGAGCTGGTAAAAATCCATTCAACTATGCCGACTTTAATGTCTTTTGATAGGTTAAAGGTTTTCAAGACAATCCCGCCCAGGATCTTGCCATCTGTTTCTGCGACCAGGGTGTCTTTGCTCAGAGACAGGAAAAGCTGCATAAAAACTGGAAACGATCGGCGCATGATGGACATAACCGTCTTGCGTTCTTTGGGCTTCATCTTCCGGATGTGAATGTCTGTCATCATTTTCTCCAATGGCTTAGATGGCTTAAGTACATCAGAATATATACTGGGGGGAAGTTTGAGTGTATCGATTAGAAACCAGACTCAGGATTTAAAATCAAAGAGGGACTCGAGTTTGGATCGTGGTTTTCCTTTTAGCTGTCCCTGAGGCTTGTGTCGTTGAATGACCTGCCGGTAATCATTTAACAGTTTATCCAGGATATTATCCCATGAGAAGGTCTCGGCCCGCACCCGGGCTGCCCTGCCCATCTCCCGGGAAAGGCAGCATGAGTTAATCAAGCGTTGAACGTCGTAGACCATTTCAGCATTATTGTTTGCTTCAAATAACAACCCTGTCTTCCGGTCAATCACTGTGTCCAGGATGCCACCGGCCCGTGGGGCAACCACTGGCAAACCCGATGCCATTGCCTCCAATATCACATTACCAAAGGTCTCATTGGCCCCGGGAAAGACGAAGATATCTGATGAGGCATAGGCTTTAGCCAGATCTTCATCATAGAGGTAACCGGTGAATTTTGTATTTGTGCCTGCGAAAAGTGCCTCTAATTCCGGCCGGAGGGGACCATCGCCGACAATGGCCAATTGTGCACGTGGGATAGCTTGAACAATCGGTAAGAGCATTTCAACACGTTTTTCTTTTGATAGGCGACCAACATACAGTAATAAGGGCGCATGGGTGTTGCCATTGGTCAAATATTCCCGCATTGATCGACTCCAATGACCGGGATTGAACATGGCACTGTCGATCCCGCGGGTCCAAACTTTGACATTCTTATAGCCTTTACCGATCAATTCACGCTGGGTGGCGTGAGATGGCGCCAGATTGAGATCGGCCTGTTTATGCAGGCGATAGAGGTAGTTCTCAACTGGTTTTTCGAGTAAATTGAACCCCCAAAGCCTGACATGACCTGGGAGATCGGTCTGGTAAGAGGCCACCAGCGGGATGCTGTGTTCACTGGCGTACATAATCCCTAATTTCCCCAGAGAGAAAGGGTTGACCGCATGGATCAGGTCCGGTTTGAAAGGATTCAAGTATGGAGAGATATTTTGTAAGGGCGACACGAATCGAAATTCAGGGTAAAAGAAAGGGCGGTAGGCCTTCATTTGAATCACGCGTGTGTTGGCGTAGCGTTCAGGACTGCCTTCTGGGGCCAGGAGCAGCGTCTGATGCCCCCTTTTTTCGAGATGGTCAAGAAGATGGCAGACAGATTTGACCACGCCGTCAATTTTTGGCAAGAAGGTTTCTGTGAGAAGGGCAATCCGCAAAGTTCACCACCAGATAATTGTTGGGAAAATTTTGTGCATATAATTATATCAATTCTAATTAAATCAGAGTTTGTTTAAGGCGACAAGTTGATAAGATTAACTGCAATTAAAGCTTTGTTTAATAATTTTCGGGCTGGATTTATTCAGACCAGTCTTTGAAAATTATGATGAATCCTGTAAAATAAACCATACTTACCGGATTGAGTAAGGAGAATCGATGAATAAAAAAATTTTAAAGGGAGTCTGATTCTATTGGCCGTCATCAGTTTGATATCGACTGCCTGTGGATTGACAGATTTTTTTTCCAATTATATTGTTGACCGCGGCCAGAATGTGGAAAAACAGGTCGAGCTGACGCTGACCGCCCTGGGAAATGCGGCGGAGGAATCCACACCAGAACAACCCCAGCCAACGTCAACCCCATCAGTCACACCCTCACCAACGGTTGAGGATCAACCACAGAAAGGGGTGATTTCCGGGGATCTGTATTATCCCAGTGAGGGCATTCCCCCGTTGCGAATTGTCGCATTTGAGGTTGGGAATTTTGATAACTATATCTCAAAGGAAATCCGTTCCGGGAGTGCCTATCAATTGGAGGTGCCAGCGGGCACCTATTATGTTTTGGCTTATCTTCTCGATCCGGGTGTGATGGATCCTGACTTTTCTGGTGCTTATTCCGAATTTGTATTATGCGGCTTGCAGGCAAGCTGCGAAGATCATAGCCTGGTGCCGGTGGAGGTTCAACCGGGAGAAACCGTCAGCGGGATTGACCTGGCAGATTGGTACCTGCCGCCTGACCAGTCTGATTTGTGGCCCAGCGATCCATTTGCGGAAGCCACCGGTGGGATTCAAGGTAACCTCGGCTACCCCAGCGAGTACATCCCTCCCATGCGAGTGGTGGCTTTCGATGTGAACTCATCTGATTACTATTACGTAGACACGCTGCGCAACCAGGATACCTATGAGATAACAGGGCTCCCACCTGGTATATATCATGTTGTGGCATACGTGCATGAGCAGGGACCCGACCTGGCGGGAGGATACTCCTATTTTGTGACCTGCGGCATGACCCAGGACTGCGAGAATCACCGCCTGATTGATGTGAACGTCGATGCCGGGCAGGTGACGGAGGGCGTGGACCCGGTTGACTTTTACATCCAACCCGATGAAGTGAATTGGCCCGAGAATCCTACCGAATAAATGGGGGGCCATATCTTGCTGATAAACCGAGTATAAGCCGGGATGGGTGATGTTTTTTCTTCTGGTGGATTTGATTAGGCGCGTGATGACAAACCTTATTTGGTTTAAATTTTTGGCAATTACTGGGGCAGTTTTTGCCGTGCTGGGGACAGTAATCGCAGGGATTATTTATCGCGGCAAAGAGGGTGAACGCTATTCCCCGTTCAACCATTTCATTTCAGAGCTGGGGGAGATGGGCGTTTCAAGATTGGCCCCAGCCTTCAACCTGGGCCTGATTCTTTCGGGGATCACGTTGATCCCGGCTGCGCTCTGCCTGGGAATGACCCTGCCCGGCGTGCTGGCGAAATTGGGGATGGCTGCCGGGGTGATCTGCGCAGTCAGCCTGGCGCTGGTTGGGATTTTTCCGATGAACAAAACAAGACCGCACGGCAAGGCGGCTGTAACTTTCTTCCGCACCGGGCTGGCTATGGTGGCTTTCTTCAGCCTGGCGATCGCTTTTCAGGAAGGGGATGAGGTGCTCCTTTCGCGCGGGTATGCCCTGGCCGGACTGCCGCCCATCCTGGCTTTTGGAGCTTTTTTGATCCTGATCGGACGGGCCTATCAAGAAGATGATGAACCACTGGCTGTAGAGGGTGTTCAGCGACCTAAATTTTGGCACCTGGCAGCGGTAGAATGGTCGATTTTCCTGGCTGTTCTGCTGTGGTTTATCCTGCTTGGGCTGGGGTTGGGGTGAGCCTTTTCCTCAATGCTGTTGCGGGCTGCTTTTGGCGCACCTTTGCTTGACAAGGGCAAGGCTAAGGGATAAAATCATTCACACGCTCAAACAAGGAAGCGTCATAAGCCGAGTTAGCTCAGTTGGTAGAGCACGCGACTGAAAATCGCGGTGTCCACAGTTCGATTCTGTGACTCGGCACCTTGTGTTTAAAAGCCCCCTGGCGATCCGCTCCTGGGGGCTTTTGTTAACCCGGAATTCCAGTGGGTCATAGTTTTAGTTTGTCACCCATGCTCAGGTAAACCATAACCTGCTGTTAACAATTTTTGCGCCTATGGAAAATGTTTACTATTTCGTTATATTGATATTAATCTCAATATATAGTAAAATCGACGGGTTATGGTAATTTCAAATGTTTCATTAATTTTGATCGAACTCGGAGTCATCGTCATTGGTTTGGCCCTGCTGGACCGGCTGGCACGGCGGTTTGGGATATCGGCTATTCCTTTCTACCTGCTGGTGGGTCTTGCTTTCGGCAACGGTGGGTTGGTACCCGTAACCTTCAGCGAGAGTTTTTTACACATTGGGACCGAGATCGGTGTTCTCCTGCTCCTGTTTACGCTTGGGTTGGGGTACACGGGCGAGCAGTTAAAGAATGGCCTTAAGTCTGGGCTCTCAGATGGATTGGTTGATTTCTTGCTCAATTTCCCTCCCGGTTTGATTGTTGGGTTTGTCCTAGGATGGAGCCCTCTGGCTGCCTGGTTGTTGGGCGGTGTGACCTACATTTCATCTTCGGCGATTATCTCGAAGCTCATCACCGAAAGAGGGTGGTTGGGCAATCGTGAGACTTACTGCGTTATTAATATCCTGGTGTTTGAGGATTTAATCATGGCGGCCTACCTCCCCCTGACTATCGTGCTTTTGGCTGGGCGGAGTTTTGCTGCGGCATCGCTTTCGGTTTTTATTGCTGTGATCACGGTCAGCGTTTTGTTATTCCTGGCTATCAGATACGGTGAGGTGGTTGGTCAATTAATTGCGCACGAGTCAGATGAGGTTGTCTTGTTCTCCATATTAGGCCTGATCTTGCTCGTGGCAGGCTTGGCTCAATTGCTGCACATCTCAGCACCCGTCGGGGCTTTTCTGGTTGGTGTGGCGATAAAGGGTTCAATTGCTGACCGCACCCGCCAGATCCTCAGCCCGCTGCGGGACCTTTTCGCGGCAATTTTCTTCCTGTTCTTTGGCTTGCAGATTGATCCCGCGATTCTTCCACCTGTATTGTTACCAGCGGTGGGCTTGGGCTTGTTGACAATCGTTTCCAAACTATTTTCCGGGTGGTGGTCCGCTCGGCGCTCAGGGGCTGATAAGGCGGGCTGTTTCAGGGCAGGTTCGATCCTTTCCACGCACGGCGAATTTTCTATTCTGATCGCTGATTTAGGCTTGGCGGCAGGCATCGATCCTCAATTGGGAGCATTGACGGCTGCCTATGTATTATTCCTGTCGATACTTGGGCCGATCATGGCGCAGTTTATTTATCCAATGAGGCAGGTAGTACGAAAATTTCATATTTAAGCAGATCTATGGGGTAATTCGTTTGGATGAAGGAAAGATATAACTTTTTCCGAATTAAATATCAAAAACAGTTATTAGGAGACCCATTCATAGATCGCAACAGCAGAGAAAATTAAATTCACGCGATTATATGGGTGAGTTGTCCTTTAAGTATAAATCCTTGAATCGGAAAAGTTGATATCTGGCTTGCGGTTAATGAGTGCTTTTCGCTAACTCATCCTACGACTCAAGCGCCCAATCGACGGCGGCTTCTGCATGGATGGCCGTGGTGTCGAAGATCGGTATCTCTACATCTGAGGGTTTGATCAACAGGGGGATCTCGGTACAGCCCAGGATCACGCCCTGCGCGCCCGCTGCCTGGAGATGGTTAATCACCTGGAGATAAGCCTTCCGGGATTCGACCTTGATCTGCCCCTGTACCAGTTCATCATAAATGATCCGGTGTACGGTTTTGCGATCTTTTTCGTCGGGAATTATGATACGCAGCCCATGTTTTTCTTCCAGGCGTTTTCTGTAGAAATCCCCGGTCATGGTGAACTGCGTTCCCAGCAGGCCGACAGTCTTCAACCCTGATTTCTTTATTGCCGAGGCGGTGGCATCGGCAATGTGCAGCAGTGGAATTCCAATTGCCTCTTCAATTGCTTCTGCCATGCGATGCATGGTGTTGGTACAGATCACCAGAAAATCTGCGCCGCCAGCTTGTAGCCTACGCACGCCGTCAATCATCCGCAAGGTCAACTTCCCCCATTCATCCCCATGCTGTAAGGCCTCGATCTCGGCGAAATCATAAGAATACAGCAGACACTGTGCGGAGTGCAGGCCGCCCAGCCTGCGTTTTACCGCCTGGTTGATGATGCGGTAATATTCGAGTGATGATTCCCAGCTCATGCCGCCCAATAAACCAATGGTTTTCATCCACGCGCTCCTTTGTAAAGACTTGTTGCTTCATTCCAGTTTACCTTAAGATGTCACATGAAACTCTTAACCATGCCTGAGCAGGGCTATAATTAAGGCACTCAAAATGAGAGACGGGAGATAAAATGCCTCAACATGCTTGGGAGATGGAACGCCAACTTCGGGAAAACGCCGAGCCAGCCGACCGGCGCGAGGTGGAGAGTGAATGGTATGAAGCTGATTTCACGCCGCCGAGAGGTGATGCGCTGATCGATCTATTCTGGGGCACACAGGTGCCTGGCTCACGCGCTCCGGAAATTGCTTATATAGAAATGGTTCAGGCCAAGGGGAATTTAGGGTTTGATGTGCGCGAGGCTGAGAAACTTCTGCCAGAGGGATTAGCATTACATGAGGCTGG
>JBMCLF010000088.1:0-6901 GCA_048615215.1 Candidatus Brevefilum sp. | reverse complement strand
TCCGCTTTGTTTCAGCGTTTGGCGCCAATTTCTTTATAGCAGCGAAAATCTCGGAGTGCAAAGGGGACCTCTTTGGGCTTCTCCTTGAGGAGAAGCTGTCAGCGCAGCTGACTGATGAGGTGGAATGTCCCAGTTAGACAAAATTGTCAATAATGGATTTACTCACCTCATCCAGCACCTTGCAGGTGTTCCACTTCGTTTCAGCGCTTCGCGCCACCTTCCCCTCGAGGGGAAGGCTTGATGGTTTCTTGATTGCGAAAATCGCCCATGATATGAAGTTATTAAGGCGAAGGTACAAGTCGAGCGGGTTGATGTGGTGGTGCTCTAAAATTTGGCACTTATCCAGATTGCTCAAAAAAATCCAAAATAATAGGTCGTACCACTCAACAGGTACGACCTCTTTAATATTCTAAATGTTTAAATTTTTTAGGTTAAATTTTCTAACGCAGTAACCATCTCATCAATCACATCAAAGCCGCCCTGCCAGAACTCAGCTTTGGAGGCATCCAATCCGGCATCTCTGAGCAGGTCCATTGGGGCGATTGAGCCGCCTGCCGCTAAAATCTTCATATAGCGCGGTTTGAAACTCTCACCTTCTTCCTGGTACTGCTTGTAAAGGGAAAGCACCAGCAGTTGGCCAAAGGCATAGGCATAAACATAGAATGGCACACCATAGATGTGAGGGACCATAATCCATTCCCAGCGGAATTCTTCCGGGATGATGACCGAATCGCCAAATTCGCTCTTAAGGTTTTCCATATAAGCTTTCGCCAGGTCGTTTACCTGCGCGCCTTCCGCAATCATCTGGTGGGCGGTTTTCTCAAACATGGCAAAGTAGTTCTGCCGTAGAATGGTCGCAAAGGCGTCATCCATCTGGCGGTAGAGCAGATCGCGCCGCACAGCTTCGTTTGTTTCTTCTGCTAACAACTTGTCCACCAGCATCATCTCACCGAAGGTGGAGGCCGTTTCGGCCAGGGGCAGGCAGGCGTGCTGCGTGAAGGCGGTGTGTTCCTGCGCCATTAATGAGTGGATGCCGTGGCCCAGTTCGTGTGCCATGGTAGCAACGTCATCGGGCCGCCCCTGGTAATTGAGCAGCACCCAGGGGGTCAGGTCCGGGGTGATGGTGGCACAGAAGGCGCCGCTCATCTTGCCCTTACGGACTTCGCTGTCCACATGGTCGGCAGCGAGAATTTGTTTGGCCATGTCGGCGAATTTGGGGTCGAATTCCAGGAAGGATTCGATCACGATATCGGCGGCTTCACTGAAGTCATATTTCTTGTCAGATTTTTCCACCGGGGCGTAAACATCGTAACGGCGAAGCTTTTCCATCCCAATCCGTTTGGCTTTGAGATCAAAGAACCGATGGAAGTGTCTGGCGTTCTGTTCGGTGACGTCCAGCAGGGTTTCAACCACCTCGTCGGGGATGTCGTTGACCAGGTTGCGGACGGAAATGGGCGATTTGAAGCCGCGCAGGTTGATATTCTCGTTGCGCCAGTCTCGCACAATGTTCTGATAGATCTGGCCCAAAATTGTAGAATCTTCTTCATAAACGCTGAACAGGGTCTGGTAGGCTCGTGCCCGGAGGTCAGGATTCCTTTCTCTAACCAGGGCCATCAACTCGCCCCGGGTCATTTCTTTTTCTTCGCCTTCAATCTCGATTTTGAAGGTATAGCGGTTGGTGATTGAATCATAGAGCATGTTCAGGGCGCGCACACCGGTGACATCCTTGATGTTGATGACCTTTTCTTCTGGTTCGGTCAAGGTGAAGTCTTTGAAGTTGCGCATTGTTACCAGCCAGTAGCGGAAATCACCAGCAGCATCCAGCAGGCGCTGGGCGTTTTCCTCATCCAATCCCTTCCACCACAGGTTGAAGAACAGAGTCCGATTGCTCATCTCCGCCTTGAATTGATCCACCTCTGCCACGGCAGCCTGGGCTTCCTGATTCTGAGTGTCCTGGGCGAAAGCCAGCTGGGCAAAGCCATCCAGGCGGCTGACCAGTCGGTAGAAGTGCTCATAAGGAGTGATGATGCTGATGAACAGATCTTCGCTGATGTCCGGAGAGAGCTGCTCACGATAGGCCTGGAAGTTTTCCACACCTCGCCTGACTTCATCAAACGCAGCTTTGTATTTCGGATCATCAAAGCCGTCGTAAAGGTCTTTCAGGCTCCAGGGTGTTTGGTTATAAGTTGTTTGATCGGTCATGTGTTATTTTCCTTCTTTTATATTTTCAGCGAAAGATTATGTTTCTTTCGCTGGTTTGGTTTCGTTTTTCTTCTCTGCGCGCACAACCTCGCGCAGGTGGTCAATTTGTTTGCGCTGCTGGTCATTTTCATCCCAGTAATACCAGCACTTCCAACCGTTGCTGGGGCCGTCTTTTATCTTTTTGGCGATCTGGTGGATTGTTCCGCGCGAACCGTTGAAAGAAAGTTTACCGTCAGCCAGTACGCTTGCTGTCAGTTCGCCCTCTGCACCAAAAAAGAGCGTTTGCCCTGGTTCAAGCAATCCGCTTTCCAATAGATTGCCAAAGGGCACGCGCTCGCGGCGGCGCGGATTGGGGGTGATATAGATCGGCGGGTCGAACTCTAGCTGCACAACTTCCTGCACTCTTTCCTGTGCCAGACGCGCGTATTCTGCGTCAATTTCCACACCAATATAGTGCCGGTGGAGTTTGCGTGCCACAGCCCCGGTGGTGCCTGTACCGAAAAAGGGGTCCAGCACCACATCACCCGGGTTGGAACTGCTCATGATTACGCGATAAAGCAGGGCTTCTGGCTTTTGGGTGGGGTGTGCTTTTCCACCTTCTTCATCCTTCAGGCGTTCATTGCCCGTACAGATCGGGATGTACCAGTCGCTGCGCATCTGCAAATCGTCATTTAACCCCTTCATAGCATGGTAATTGAAGGTGTATTTGGCCCCCTTCTCTTTTTGCATCCACAGCAGAGTCTCATGGGCGTTGGTATAGCGCACGCCGCGAAAATTGGGCATGGGATTAGCCTTGACCCACACCACATCATTCAGGAACCAGAACTGCAGATCCTGCAAAATCTTGCCGACGCGATAAATGTTGTGGTAAGAACCGATCACCCACAGCGTTCCGGTGGGCTTGAGCACCCTGCGACAGGCCGTCAGCCATTCTTTGGTGAAGTGGTCGTACTGCGCAAAGCTGTCAAACTGGTCCCAATCGTCATCTACTGCATCCACACGGGTCAGGTTCGGGCGCCAGAGCTCCCCTTCCAACTGCAGGTTGTAAGGCGGGTCGGCAAAGATCAGGTCAATCGAATTTTCGGGCAGGCCCTCAAGGACCTGCCGGCAGTCGCCGACCATGACCTGATCCAGAGGTAAGTTTGCATCGTTTTTTGCCATCGGTCTTCTTATTTTAACGGCTTTTATGCGCTTTGGGGGGTTAAAATCGGGGCGATTTATCTAAGTCCTCAAAGAGGTGACTTTTTGGCATCGGTTATAATGGACCTGTTATTGGTTAAATTGAAAGAATAATAGGATAAACGATGAACACAACAACACTCGAAAAAGCAGAAGACTTTCGCCCCCTGCCAAGGCGATGGCGCGTACATCATCCCATTCCCGCAGACATTGATCAGGAACTGGCAGGTGTGCCGCCTTTATTGCGACAATTGCTCTATAACCGCGGTATTGAGGACGCCGTTTCTGCAAGAGCCTTTCTGGATGGCACAGTGCCATTCCCCACAGACCCATTTTTGTTAAAAGGTATGAACGAGGCCATCACCCGGCTTCATTCCGCCGTCACAGGGGATGAGGCCATTGCCATTTATGGAGATTATGATGCAGACGGGGTCACATCCACCGCATTGCTTATAGAATTCCTGGCAAAACTCGGTGTGAAGGCCCGGGCGTATATCCCGGATCGCTATGACGAGGGTTATGGGTTGAATAATGAAGCCATTCGGATGCTGGCAAAGGAAGGCATTGATCTGATCATCACTGTGGACTGCGGGGTGCGGGCCATGGCAGAAATTGCCCTTGCCAACGATCTGGGGGTGGATGTGATCGTTACCGATCATCACCAGGTGCCGGTGGACCTTCCCCCCGCTGTGGCGGTGATCGACCCCAAACAGGCTGGCGATCCTTACCCGGAGAAGTTCCTGGCCGGCGTGGGGCTGGCCTATAAGCTTGTCCAGGCTTATTTAATAGAATATCCTGAAGAAGGCGTCTGGGCCGATGACTGGCTTGACCTGGTGGCGATCGGCACTGTTGTGGACCTGGCCCCCCTGCGGGGTGAAAACCGGCTGCTGGTCAAAGCAGGACTGGAGAGGCTGCGTCTTGAGCCGCGGCAGGGCCTCTTCTCGCTGGCGCAGGTGGCAGGCGTGGATTTGCGCAAATGTAACACAACGGACCTTGGGTTCCGGATTGGGCCGCGGTTAAACGCTGCCGGCCGGCTGGAATCGGCACTGACCGCGCTGAACCTGCTGACCACCCGTAACCTGCTGGAAGCGGGCCGGCTGGCACAGGAACTGGATTCTTATAACATTGAACGTCAAGACCAAACGGAGGAGATCCGGGAATGCTCTGCCAGGATGGTGATAGAAGAAGATCCAGAGTCTTTGTTGTTCTTCGCCGCCGCCCCGGATTTCAGCGAGGGTGTGGTGGGCCTGGCGGCCTCAAGGCTGGTGGAGTCCTATTACCGCCCATCAATCGTTGGCCATGTGGGCGAGGAGTCGACCGTGGCGTCGTGCCGCTCGATCCCCGAATTTCATATCACCCGCGCTTTGGATGACTGCGCTGACTTGCTGGTGCGCCATGGCGGGCATGCCGCGGCGGCGGGCTTCACCGTTCGTAATGAAAACCGTGAGGCGCTGGTGGCGCGGCTGCGCGAGATCGCAGAAGAACAATTGGGGGACCTGGAACTGCTGCCCCTGCTGAATATCGACCGGGAGATCAAGCTGGATAAGCTCAGCGCGAAATATGTCAGTGGGATTTTGAATGATATCCATCAACTTGAACCCACCGGACGAGAGAACCCTGAACCGGTTTTTGCTTCTTATGGCCTCGAAGTGCTCGCGCGGTTGGGCGAGAAGGTAATCATCTCAAGCTTCAGGTGCGTGCTGGCAAGAATGATTTTGACGCGATCGCTTTCCGCCAGGGCTACTGGCTGGACCAGCTCTCAACGGGGACACGCATTGACCTGGCCTACCGCTTTGAGATCAATGAGTTCAACGGGCGCTCGACACTGCAGTTGAACGTTAAGGATATTAAGGCTACGGAGAGTGGAGGATAACCTAATTTTATATTGAATGAGAGTTACGGCGTTGCATGCAACGCCGTTTTTTTATTCTTCATTTTGCATAACATAACATTACCAAAAGAATTTTATTGACAATAATGAGATTTTTTTATATAAATTTAAATGAGGAAATAATGTAAAGATTTTTCGCTAGGAGGAATGAAGATGGAAATCCAACCAAAAACTTATTATAAAACCAAGCTTATATCAAAAATCACAAGCGATACACTAGAAGAATTGAGAGAACAACTAATAACAGTATCGGAAAAGAGAGGAAAATTATTTGAATCTTTGAGTAATTTCAAGAAGGATTTAAAAAAGATAAGGAGGAGAAGAAAATTATTAGGTTGGTATCCTTTAAAGAAATTATTTAAATCAAAGATTGATGAGTGGGATGAACAAATTGAGGATTTGAATATAAAAATTGATCAAGATGAGAATGAATTGATAGAATGTAAGATGAGGATAGATATTGATATTAATGAAAATACTGAATTTGGTTTCAGTGCATTATATGAAGCGTTTGGAGAATTACAAGGATCTGAAAAAATTTGGGATGTTACTACTTCTCAAAAAGCTGATCGCGTTACACTAAGGACAACAGCCGAAGACTTAATCGAGAGGAAAATGATTGCCTTTGATAAACAGGAATTGGATTTAGTGAGTTGTGATTATGAGGCACTTTATTTAGAAAACGCCAATGGTTCAGATATTTATCTGTATCCTTTATTTATCTTACTAGTAGACAAAAAGGATTTTGCTCTTATTGATTTGAAAGATATTGATATTGAATATAGACAAACAAATTTTATTGAGACTGAATCAATACCAGAAGATGCAGAAGTAAGTGGATATACCTGGGCAAAAGCAAATAAAGATGGTAGCAGAGATAAAAGATTTTCAAGCAACTACCAAATTCCTGTCATGAATTACGGAATTATTTATCTGAAATCCAAAAAAGGTTTTAATGAAGCATATATGATCAGTAATGCATATGCCTTAATTGAGTTTGGAAGGATATTGACTGATTACCAAGTTATTTTAAATAATATAATAAATTAAGAGAATTATTTCCAACCAATAATTCTTAATTTAGATATGGTTATAAAAAATAAGACAAGAAAAATTTTGTGGGCTAGATCAGGAAATCTTTGTGCTATCTGTGGAAAAGAACTGATCTCTTCAGCAACGAATTTAGATCCCGAGGCTGTTATTGGGGATGAGTGTCATATAAACGCTCGAAATTCAGGAGGTCCTCGTTATGATTCTTCACTTTCCGAAAGTTATATCGATTCCTATGATAACCTAATTCTTCTTTGTAAAGTTCATCATAAAATTATTGACGATCAACCAAATTCATACCCGTCTGCTGGCCTCAAAATTATTAAAAGAAGACATGAGAAATGGGTAAGAGACAATTTATTAAGTGAAGAAGAATCAAATAAATCGAAGAAGAAAATTTTATCTAGAGTTCAGACTGGAAAAGATCTTCTAAATATTGTTATTGGCTCACATGCATATGATTTTGACTATGATGAACCAAATGGAGAAAAAGAAATCAATTTAATTAGCGAATTCTTGCAGTTTGCTCAGGATTATGGAGATATCGGCGATAGTATCGAATTTGGGGAAAGAGTTAAT
>JBMCLF010000087.1:0-6928 GCA_048615215.1 Candidatus Brevefilum sp. | reverse complement strand
TTCGGCGCACAAACGGTGGTTCGACTCACCGGGGACTGCCCGATGATTGATCCGCGCGAAATTGACAGGACTGTTAGCGCCTTTCAGGAGGCCAAGGTGGATTTTGCCGCCAACCGGCTGCCGCCGCCCTGGCAGCGCACCACGCCGATCGGTATGGATACAGAAGTAGTGACCATCGAGGCGCTTGCGCGGGCCTGGCGAGAAGCGGATCAAAAACATCAACGCGAACATGTGATGCCCTTTTTTTACGAAGAAAAAGGCCGGTTTCGGGTATTATTGGTGGACCACGAGCCTGACCTGGGTTACTTGCGTCTGACGGTGGATACGCCGGAGGACCTGGCCCTGGCCCGAAAGATTTATGGTTATTTTGATAATACCGATTCGTTTTCGCTGAAGAAGATTGTTGATTTGCTGAACAAACGTCCGGGCTGGCAGGCGGTCAATGCCGGGGTAAGCCATAAAGGTTTCCTGGACGTCGATCATCGGGATTGAGGATTGGGTTGGAGAATGGAATGAGTCAAACGAGCACTAGTAAAAGCCAGCGCCAACCCTGGTATGCCTGGGTTTTATTGTTTCTTTTGCTGGCACTGACTGCTTGGGGCACGCGCTATTGGATGAGCCCGACTTTTGGGTTATATGAAGATGACCTGACATTTATTCCTGGAGCTATCGAAGCGGATTTTGGTGACGTCTTGTCCATGGTCGCCGGCTATTTTTCGACGTTGGCGGAACAGGGGCGTCCTTTCATGTGGTCGTGGGTGGTGCTTTTTGGGCATCTGGGGTGGCATTTGGGCGGGTTACAGGGGATGTACATTATCGGTTATTCTATTTGGTTGATCAATATCATTTTGTTCGTCCTTTTATTAAAGCGCATCCAGGGGAGTTTTCTCTTCTGCGTTTTCGGTGGTTTGGCCTATGTGCTTTTTCCTGCGGATACCAATCAGGCTTTTTTGTTCAATGCGTTTGGTTTGCAAACTGCGATCATATTCTTCATAGTCGCCCTGCACATTTACCTCAGCAAAGGCAAACTGCGCTGGCTGGCATATTTCTTCTTGATTTTGGTGATGCTGAATTATGAGACACCTTTCTGGTTGTTTTTAGCAGCCCCTTTATTGACTAGGGCCAACGGCCGAGATCTCAAAAAGCGACTTTTGGCGAACACGCTTCTGGTGACGTTCATTTTCCTCACCATATATCTTTTCCGTCTGGCAGCAGGGGAGTCCCGTGCCGCAAGCCTGGGCTTTCCTGAGATGATCCTCATCCCGATCAAACACATGGCGATCGGCCCCTTTGTGGGCTTGGGCGCTTATTTCCTCAGGCCCTTCCAGGTTTTGCGGAATATTGATTTTGGGATGGCAAGTGCGTTGTTGTTGGCTTCCGGCATCTTTTTTGGGTTTCTATATTGGGTCGCTCGTGGGTCTGAAGGTTCCGAAAAAGAACTGCTTCCCGTTACTAAGGGTTGGTGGGCTGACCTGACAGATGAAACCAGGCGGGAGTTGCGGATTTTTCTGGCAGGATTGGTCATGCTTATTTTGGCATATCCCCTCACAGTGATATTAAGGCCGTACGCCATCAGCGGCAGAGAGACTCGCGTTCACCTTGCCTCGGTGGTAGGAGCCTCTTTAATTTTCGCCAGCACTGGTATGGTGATCTTCAGAGCATTGATGAAAAAAGGATTCCGTGCCGCATTTCTGATCCTGCTGAGTCTGATCTTCGGCTTTAATTTTGCTTTTGGCTTTCTGATTCAGCGGGATTACAAGAAAGCATGGACCTTGCAAAAGAATTTTTGGCAAAATGTAATTCCTTTAATCGAGGATGTCAGGGAAGGCACAATTGTTCTGGTTGAACCAAGCGGGTTGGAAGATACATTGTATATCAATGCAAACACCTGGAACGTCCCACGTATCCTGCCTCAAATGTTTGTTTTCCCCAATACCTGGGAAGAGATCCCCAGGGTGTTTCGGATGATTGCAGGATGGGAAAATACACTGGTTCGAATTCCGGGATTTTATACCCTGGACGGAACAAACGTCTTTGCCTTTAACAGGAATTTTGGCGATTTCCGACAAACGAATACTATCTTCATATCGACCTCTAGCGGCGAATTCAGACGCCGGCTTGACCCGCTTCCATTGGATGGAGAGGCGGAAGTTAAACCTGTTGGGGAAGAAATACTGGATACTTTCCCTACCCGGCCGCTTTACCATCTTTTGATTGAAGATAATGAGTAAATTCATTACAGTACACTATCAGGTTTGAGGAAGATTGTAATTATTATGATGTGTCCCTTGTGCCAGGCAGAAAAAACAAAAATCTTTGAACAGGTTCAATCCTTTGGCTACCCGCTGACATATTACCAGTGTGAGAACTGCGGGCTTGTTTTCCAATCCGTTGATGAATCTCAGGCGACCGATTCTGATTTTTACGCCGAAACTTACCGGAAAATTTACCAGGGAGATCCTGAGCCTACGGCGAAAGATTTGTATGTTCAGAAGGATAGGGCTGAAAACTTAATTGCCTATCTGGAAGAGCAAAAAAACCAAAAATTGACCCGGATTCTCGACGTTGGTGCCTCCAGTGGTATGCTGCTGGCGGTATTTAGATCGGCTTTTGGCTGCCAGACAACCGGCGTCGAGCCAGGAGACGCCTATCGGTCCTACGCAGAATCACAGGGCCTGGATATGAGCCCATCCCTTGAGGCGTTGATCGCCGTGGATGCCGGCAGATATGATTTAGTCAGCATGATCCATGTTCTGGAACATCTCCCGGATCCGGTAGGGACCCTGCGGCTGATCCGAGAGAAATTACTGGCGGACGGGGGAACGTTGTTGGTGGAGGTGCCCAATTTTTATACCCATGACAGCTATGAACTGGCGCATTTGGCTTGCTTTACGCCGCATACCCTGAAAGAGATTCTGAGACAGGCTGGATTTCACGTTAATAAACTCAAGCGGCACGGGGAACCGCGCTCGGACCTGCTCAATCTCTACCTGACGGTTTTGGCCGTTCCAGCAGAGAATAATGCCAGGAATCAAAAAGTCAAATCCGAAGGTTTTGTGAGGTTGAAGCGGCGTCTGGGGATGCTTTATCGACGCCTTGTTCAAAAACTCTTTCCCCACAAGGCCTGGCGGCCCCTGCCGGTAGAGAAGGAACGCTGATATGACACCGTTTCTCACATTGTTTACCGCTCCAAAGCCCTTCACTGATCCACATATTGCGTTGATCCAGCGTAATACCCTGCGCAATTGGAAAGCGTTGGACGATACGGTTGAGGTGGTTGTGATCGGGGATGAGCCAGGGATCGCAGATGTATGTGCAGAGATGGGCCTGATCCATCTGCCGGATGTGGACTGCAATGCCATGGGTACACCCTTAATCAGTTCAATTTTCGATCTGGCTCGAAGTGTCAATAAATCTCCATATCTGGCTTATGCCAACGCAGATATCCTCTTTTTACCCGAGCTTCTAGGCGCGGTTCGGGCTGTGGGGTCTGAGAGAGACCGGTTCTTGGGCGTGGGGCAACGTTGGGATCTTGATGTCGAGGACCCCATATCATTTGCTGATGATTGGGGGGAACGATTGCGCCAAAGGGCACAGCGCGACGGCGAACTGCACGGACAGACCGGTAGTGACTATTTCATCTATCCGCGCAGTTGCTTTCGGGAAATTCCCGATTTTGCCGTCGGTCGTGCAGGCTGGGATAACTGGATGATCTTCCGTGGGCGCTGGCAGCACTGGCCTGTTGTGGATATGACGGATTCTCTGATGGCGATCCACCAGAACCACGGTTACGCGCATTTGCCTGGCGGCGTGATCCACTATAAACAGCCTGAAACCCATGATAACGTCCGCATGGCTGGTGGTCGGAGGACGATCTTCAAACTATCTGATGCCACTCATGAACTTTCCGGTGACCGATTAAATAATAAACCGCTTAATTGGAGCACATTCTGGCGGGAGGTGGAGATCTTTCCGCTGACCTGGCTCCACTCTCGCTTTTTGGGTTACCTCTCTTTTTCGATATTTCATCCCATTAAAGCCATTAAAGAATTCAGGGGTTGGCTTGCTTACAAACTCAACCAGCGATAAAATTTTTATGATGAGTAAAAACAGGTAAGGATTATGCCTCGAATAGGACAAAACCCTTCCAGGGGAAAGACCCTTGAATATGCACCGGCGCGAACGACAGTTGCTGTTTTGGTGTATGCGCCGCATGAGGCCGGTTATTTCATGGACCGGCTGGATGTGACGCGGCTGACCATCGAGAGCATCCTGGCCAATACAGAGGAACCCTTTGATCTGCTGGTGTTTGACAATGGGAGCTGCCCCGAAATGGTGGATTATTTAGAGGGGTTGTACGAACAGGGCCTCATCGATTATTTGATGCTTTCGAAGCGAAATATCGGCAAACTCAATGCCCTGCGAGTAATCTTTAACTCTGCTCCGGGAGAAATTGTTGCTTACACTGACGATGATGTCTTTCACCTGCCTGGTTGGCTTAAGGCGCATCTTGAGATCATTGACACTTATCCCAATGTTGGTGCAGTGACAGGCTTTTACATCCGACAGCGAGTGGTGATGAGTTCGGAGAGCACGGTTGCTTTTGCAGATCAGCCAGAGGTTGAAACACAAATTGGCCAGTTGATGCCCCGCAAGTGGGAAAAAGAGTACATTATCAATTCCGGCCGTACCTGGGAGCAATATCACGAAGAGGTTGCTGGCGTGGAAGATATCATTGTGAAATACGATGGGCTTGAAGCCTGGGTTTCTGCCCACCACTTTCAGATGGTCTGCCCAAAAATTGTGGTCCAGGAAATTCTAGATGAAATGCTGCCGGAAGATTGGAGTGACCGGTTAATGGGCCGGATGGTGGAGATGGACGATCGCATGGATGAGAAGGGGTACCTGCGATTGTGCACCCGAGAGCAAACCGTACGCCTGATGGGCAATGCCATTTCACAGGAAGTTGCTGACCTTGCTGAACAGCACGGAATGCGGGTTCAGGCTGTAGATTCAACAAAGCGCTCTCAGGGCTTGATGGGCCGCCTGTCAAAGGTGGGATGGATTCGCTACGTTTTGCAGGGGGTTGTCAACCGGATTTATCGGTGGTTGAATTGATCATTCAATAAATTTTTAATATTCAACGATTAAGGTGAGGTATTATGCAGGAAAATCGTAAACACTTGGCTTCATTTCGCGACCCCAGCGGGTTTTTGTTCTATCGTGATGGTCAGCTTTACCGCCAGGTGAACCAGAGCTACCAGCAGCATTATGATCAGCTGATGACTTCCGGGTTATATGACTCACTTGTTTCGCAAAACTTGATGGTCGCTCATGAGGAAACGGAACAATCTATAGCACCTGAGGCAGACCTGGCCTATAAAATCATCAAACCCGAAATGGTAGATTTCATCTCCTATCCTTACGAATGGTCTTTTCTGCAGCTGCGCAGCGCAGCGCTAACCACATTGCGTTTGGTTCGGGAAGGATTGGATCACGGCATGATCCTGAAAGACGCCAGTGCTTACAATTTGCAATTCCATCAGGGAAGTTGGCAGTTGGTTGATACGCTTTCCTATGAGGTTTATCAAGAAGGTGAGCCCTGGGTGGCCTATAAGCAATTCTGCCAGCACTTTCTGGCGCCGCTGGCGTTAATGTCTTATCGGGATCAACGTTTGAATTTGATGAGCCGCCTGTTCATTGACGGCATACCCCTGGACGTGACGGCAAAATTATTACCCATTCGGTCTCGATTCCGGTTTGGGCTGCTAACGCACATTCACCTCCATGCGCGCAGTCAAAGACGCTATGCAGATCGTGCCGTCAGCCTGGATGAGGTTCGCGGAAAGGTCAGCCATAAGGCACTGGTAGGGCTTCTGGACAGCTTACGAAACACCGTGAAAAGCCTATCGGTTGGGATTGGCAAGACTGAATGGGCCAATTATTATCAGCAGACCAATTATTCTGCATCTGCCTTTGAAGAAAAAAGGGCGCTCATCTCCAAATTTATTGAACGCGTGGATCCGGAAAGAGTCTGGGACTTGGGTGCCAATACGGGCGCATTCAGCCGTCTGGCCAGTGAGCGCGGCATTTTCACCGTCGCCTTCGATGTTGATCCTGATTCTGTTTCTAAAAACTATATCCAGGTACGCAAGAATCATGAAAAGAATTTGCTGCCCCTGGTGATGGACCTGACCAACCCATCTCCTGGATTGGGGTGGGGACATGAGGAACGCCAATCTTTGATCGAGCGCGGTCCGGTATCAATGATCCTGGCGCTGGCATTGATTCATCATCTTGCAATATCAAATAATGTGCCATTAAGAAAGGTTTCGCAATTTTTCAAGCAAATCAGCCAGTATCTTGTGGTAGAATTCGTCCCCAAATCAGACACGCAGGTACAGCGTCTTCTCCGCTCGCGGGAGGATATTTTCGAGAATTACACTGTTGACGGGTTTGAGGAGGCTTTTGGGTATGATTATAATATTCTGGCGAAAGAGCCGCTTAAAGACTCTGAGAGAATTTTGTATCTGATGAAACAAAAAGCTTGATCGCTGGCTCACCAGTCATCATATGAGGAGAGAAATTAATGAACCATCACCTGTTTTTAAAACCACTCATGTATCTTGACCCCGGGTCAGGAAGTTTTATCATTCAGATGCTCCTGGCCGGCCTTCTTGGCATTGCAGTCGCTGTCAGGATTTATTGGAAGAAGATTGTGAAATTCTTCCAAAAAGACAAGGGCGGGGACGACCAGGAGGAATTGGACGAAATGGATGAATATGGCGACGGTCAGGATAATTCACCTCAGGATTCAGTCGAGTGATCTTGTCAATTAGTCAGGATTTTTAACTTGAAATTCCTTATTGCGGGTTTAGGATCGATCGGCCGGCGTCACCTGCGCAACCTGGTCGCACTCGGGCAGGAG
>JBMCLF010000086.1:0-6931 GCA_048615215.1 Candidatus Brevefilum sp. | reverse complement strand
GCGGGCATTAACTGAAATCCTGAAAGCAATTCCCGCTTATCTTCCAGTGCTGTTGGATGCCAAACGCGGTGATATCGGTTCATCTGCTGCGGCATATGCCCGTGGCGCTTACCAGCATTTTCATGCAGATGCTGTCACCCTCAGCCCGTACCTCGGGGGGGACAGTGTCAGGGCTTTCTTAAAAGACACTGACAAGGCTGTGTTTGTCCTTTGCAAGACCTCCAACCCTTCAGCAGAGGAAATGCAATTGCATGGAGACCCACCATTGTTTGAATTTATCGCGGAAATCGCGCAATCCTGGGGAACACCAGCGCAGGTAGGTTTCGTCATTGGAGCCACGCAACCAGAGGCGCTGCGGACTGTTCGTGAGATCTGTCCGGATCACTGGATCCTGGCGCCGGGTGTGGGTGCGCAGGGCGGGGATCTGGTTGATGCTGTGCATGCTGGATTGCGGAAAGATGAGATGGGTCTTATTGTGCCAGTTTCGCGGTCGATTATGACCGCATCTCACCCCGATCTGGCGGCGCAGGACTTGAGGGATGCCATCAATGACTGCCGGCAATCGTTCACTCCTGCTCGATCTCAATCCCAACGGGAGAAGCTGATCCTGGACCTATTTGATAAAGGTAGTGTCAAATTTGGTGATTTTACCCTTGCCTCAGGCAAAAAATCCCCGATTTACATCGATCTGAGACGAGTGGTATCCTTCCCCCAGTTGTTCAGAAGAATTACAAACGCTTATATTCAGCGCCTTAACAGCCTGGAATTTGACCTGGTGGCAGGTGTGCCGTATGCTGCCCTGCCAATCAGCGCGGTGACCGCTTTGAAACTTGGGAAACCCCTCATCTATCCGCGCAAAGAAAGAAAAACACACGGGACCGGAAAGAATATTGAGGGTGCTTTTGCATCCGGTCAAAAGGTGATTTTGCTGGAAGATGTGATCACAACTGGCGGCAGTCTGCTCACGGTTGCTGAAGCGCTGCGCGCAGCGGGGTTGGTGGTGGAAGACGCGGTGGTATTGGTAGATCGCAAACAGGGTGGCGTTGCCGCGATGGCAGAGCATGGCATCAGCGTGCACCCATTGATGAACATATATGAAATTTTAGAAGTCCTGAAGGCCCAAAATTGTATTAACACGGACATGTATGTCAAAGTGAAAAAATATTTACAGGATTTGTGAGATGCCGGATTTGGCGGTAGATTTTCTAAACATAAATGTCAAGAATCCCCTGGTGCTGGCCTCAGGCATTTTAGGCACAAGCCCCAGCCTGATGGAACGGGTTGCGCACGAAGGTGCGGGGGCAGTCACCGCTAAGAGTTGTGGCTTGGAACCTCGCGCTGGCCATGAAAACCCGGTAACAATCGCCTGGGGCGGTGGTGTCATTAATGCCATTGGTTTAACCAACCCGGGTGTGAAAAACGAACTGCCACTTCTCCGAGAAACAAAAAAGCGTCTAAAATCTTATGGCGTGCCGTTATTTGCCAGTATATTTGCTTCAGACTTGGCGGCATTCAGCGAAGTGGCACGGATTATTTGCGAAGCGGGACCGGACCTGATCGAAGTTAATATCTCCTGCCCAAATGTCGCCGATGATTTTGGCACGCCATTTTCATCTTCTGCAAAAAGCGCGGCCGCCGTCACTCGAGCGGTACGGCGTGCAGTTGACCTGCCCATCAGCATCAAGTTTGCGCCTAATGTGCCGGATATCGGCAGCATTGCCTGCGCCGTGGCAGAAGAGGGCGCTGATGCGATCACAGCCGTCAATACCATGCCAGGGATGTTGATTGATGCTTATGCAGGTATGCCAATCCTTAAAAACCGAACGGGCGGCCTTTCCGGGGCGGCTCTCAAGCCAATCGCGTTACATTGTGTTGCAGAAATTGCGTCCCGAATTTCTTTACCCATCATCGGTACTGGGGGTGTCTCCACCGGATTGGATGCCATCGAAATGCTAATGGCTGGGGCAACCCTGGTTGGGGTGGGTTCTGCTCTCTGGCAGGAGGGCCCGAAGGTCATGAACCGCATTTCCTCAGAAATCGAAGTGTTCATGGAGGCTGAAGGCTATAATCAGTTGGAAGAATTGCGGGGGAGGGCCCTCAGGTGAAGTCCATGGGTCTCTTTTCATCTTATCGCATCCGCGAAGTGCAAACGGAAAATGCGGTTACTCGCACTCTCGTCTTTGATGCTCCTTTGAGGGAAAGCCTTCCGGGTCAATTTGTGATGGTTTGGCTTCCGAACATCGGTGAAAAGCCCTTTAGCATCAGCGGAAACGATCCGCTGGCGCTGACCATTGCTGATGTTGGCCCTGTCAGCCATGCCCTGTGCATGCTCATTCCGGGTGAACGCGTGTGGGTGCGCGGCCCATTGGGAACGGGTTTTAGTTTAACGTCTAAACCCTCACTGCTGGCAGGGGGCGGTTATGGTGCGGCACCGCTGAGCCTTCTGGCCGGGCATCTCCGGCTTGTTGGGGCTTCGGTGACGGTTGTGCTTGGTGCCAGGACCCGGGATGGGCTGATGATGGCCACGCAATTTGAGTCTTTGGGGTGTACTGTTTATCTGGCTACGGAAGATGGCAGTGCTGGCACAAAAGGTTTGGTCACAACCGCTGTGAAAAGAGCATGGTCAGAAATGAGATCGAACACGCTATATGCCTGCGGGCCGACTGGAATGCTGCTGGCGTTAGGTGAATTTGCCAAAGCAAAGCACATAGAAGCTCAATTATCCTTTGAGGCGCTGATCCGTTGTGGTGTGGGGTTATGCGGCTCTTGTGAGCTATCAGAAGCGATCTGTACCAAACTGGGCATTCCAACTGGTTTTCTTGTTTGTCAAGATGGTCCGGTGGCCTTTATTAAGTAAGAAATCGTATTTGGGTTTTTCAGGAGTTTTTGGCTTTACACAAGAAAATTATTCTCACTAATAAATTCCGTTAAAAGAAGAGAGGTTGATTTTCACAATCAACCTCTTTTTGTTATTTGATCAGTTTATGTTTTAGCGGCGACCGCCTCGACCGCGGCCCCGGCTGGAGGATTTCTTCCCAACGCTATCCTGTGCCTGGGCTTCTTCAAGGGTCCAGCCTTCCAGGAGCGCCTGCCGTGAGAGCCGGACGCGGCCCTGGTTGTCAACATTGGTGACCATCACCGTGATCTCATCGCCGGTCTTGACGACATCGGTGACCTGATTCACGTGGCTTGTATCCAGCTGTGAAATGTGCACCAGGCCGTCTGTGCCGGGCAGGATCTCGACGAAGGCACCAAAATCGGTTGTTCGGACGACTTTGCCGGTATAGATGCGGCCAACCTCAACCTCTTCCGTCAGACGCTCAATGCGCTCGCGGGCGGCTTTATAACCAACGCCGTCCGTGGAGGAGATATATATGGTTCCGTCATCTTCAATCTCGATGCGGGTGCCGGTTTCGTCTTGAATATCGCGGATTGTTTCGCCGCCCTTGCCAATCACCGCGCCTATTTTGTCGATGGGGACCTGCAGGGTTTCGATTCGAGGAGCGTGATCTTTAATGTCAGCACGCGGGCGGTCAATCGTCTGGAGCATGATCTCGAGGATATGTAAGCGGGCTGCTCGGGCTTGTTCCAAAGCTTCTGACATCAGCTCGGTGGTGATACCGCCGATTTTGATATCCATTTGAAGGGCAGTAATACCCTCTGTGGTGCCGGTGACTTTGAAGTCCATGTCACCGAGGTGGTCTTCCATGCCGAGAATGTCTGTCAGGATCACGTAGTCGTTATCCTTTTTGACCATGCCCATTGCCACACCAGAGACGGGTCGTTTGATCGGCACACCGGTGTCCATCAACGCCAGAGTAGAACCGCAGGCGGAGGCCATCGAAGATGAGCCGTTGGATGCCAGCACCTCGGAAACGAGGCGCAGGGTGTAGGGGAATTCCTTCTCACTGGGGAGCATAGGCTGCAAGGCGCGTTCGGCCAGCATGCCGTGCCCGATCTCCCGGCGGCCGGTAAAGAGCCGTCCAGTTTCACCCACACTGAAGGGCGGGAAGTTATAGTGATGCATATAGCGTTTTTTCTGCTCAGTGGGGATCAGGTTGTCGAGTTCCTTGGCGTCACGGGGTGTCCCGAGCGTCGCCAGGGTGAGGACCTGTGTTTCACCACGGGTGAAGAGGCCAGATCCGTGGGCACGGGGGCTGATGTTGACCTCGCACCAAACATCACGCACCTGATCAGGTTGGCGTCCGTCGGGGCGTTTGCGCTCCGCCAGGATGCGCTCGCGGATGATAGCTTTTTCCGCTTCTTCAAAAGCCTTTCCAATGGTTTTTTTCAGGTTTTTTAGCTCTGATTCACTGAGTTCTTCAGCACTTTCTGCCGTCATCTCATCAATAGTGGCATCTTTCAGATCACTGATGCCGCCATAAAGATTTTCTTTGGAATAAGGTTTGTTGAGGATCTCGAGCAGGGGTTCTCTGATTTTGTCATGAACCTGGTCAATCAATGTTGCTTCAGTGCTTACGGTTTCTACTTCGCGCTTCTCTTTGCCAATTTCACGCGCCATCTGCTCTTGTAATTCGATGATTGGTTGGATGGAACGGTGAGCCAGTTCAAGGGCTTCTACCATGACCTGTTCAGTGACTTCGTCAGCGCCGCATTCGACCATGGCGATTGCTTCTTTAGTCCCGACGACAACCAGGTCCAGTTTGGAGTCTTCCATCTCGCTAAAACCGGGGTTGACGATCAGTTCGCCTTCAACATAACCGATGCGCACAGCGCCCACCGGTCCGTCCCAGGGGATATCCGAAATCATCAGCGAAGCTGATGCGCCATTGATGGCGAGGATATCCAGAGGGTTCTCCGTATCTGCGGAGAAGGACATGAGGATAACCTGTACTTCATTGCGCATGCCATCCGGGAATAAAGGTCGGATTGGGCGGTCGGTCATGCGTGCGGTGAGGACGGCTTCGCCGCGCGGTCGGCCTTCACGACGGAAGAATGACCCGGGGATGCGTCCACCAGCGTACATACGTTCTTCATAGTCAACGGTCAGCGGGAAGAAATCCAAACCTTCACGCACACCGCCCATCGTTGAAGCGGCGAAGATCAGGCTATCTCCCTGTCGGACTGTGACGGCGCCGCCAGCCTGGCCGGCCATCTTGCCCGTTTCAATGATGACTTCTTTGTCACCAAGGTTCGTTCTGTAAATCTTTGCATTGGGTTGCATTTTGTTTCCCTTCTTCTAATTGCCCGCCCGGTCAGGGACTGAAAACCGGTGAGGGAATATTCCTCAGCAATTTTCAATTCCCGACCTGCGGATGACTCTACTTAAATCATACTACCGCAGAAAAGCAGTTGCGGAGACATTGTCTAAAGATTGGACCTTTTGCTCTGCAATCAACTTGATCTGCGGTATGTTCACGAAAATGTTTCAAGAACTTAATGTTATTTCTTGCGGATCTTGAGCTTTTCAGTTAGCGCCAAATAACTTTTGTAGTCTTTTCGGCGTAAATATGCCAGTAAACGACGACGACGTCCTACGAGCTTGAGCAGCCCCCGGCGCGAACTTTCATCCTGTCTATTCGCGCGTAGGTGATCTGTGAGTTCTTGGATCCTTGTGGTAAGGATTGCGATTTGGACTTCCGGTGAGCCGGTATCGTCATTATGCCGTTTGTACTCTTCAATGATCTCTTGTTTGCTTTCTTTATCAAATGCCATGACACTGCCTTTCTAATAATTGTTTTATGCAGGTCTCCGAGCCCCCAGCCGAAACCAGAGACAGGACCAGTCACTGAGTTAAATTATACCAGACGGGTTGTTTAATGCAACCGGGGAGGGGAGACGCTGTCAGGTCAGGTATGTGTGAAGCTGACGGCCTAAAAGGTTAAAAAAGCGAATTACATAAATGGTTTTTTTGTAATACAAAGGCAGAGGGAGCAGTCTTATTTTTTCTCTTTTGGCTAATGAAAAGTAATGATTGCTGCAGTGCACTCGGGGGGTGTTCCTTGCAATGGCGGAATTCATTATGGATTGAGAATGCTTAGGACGCAGATTAGATCCCTGGTAAAGGATGTTCCAACCCCATGCGAGAGAAGACATCATTCAGAGATTGCCGGACAAAATCAGGATCTTTGCTATTAAGCATTGCGAGAATTCCTGCGCGGGGAATTTCATAAGGCTCGAGATAGGCTTTGAGGTACTTCCGAAAGGTAATCACCCCGCGCTCGCCATAAAAATCAAGCATGGCGTGGAAATGCTCCATAATGACCTTGTATGCCATTGGCAAAGGTACTTCCCCCCGGTCCATGCGGCTGAAGATCCAGGGGTTGCCGACCGCCGCACGGCCGATCATGACCCCGTCGCAATTCGTCAATTCTTTGATCCGCCGGATATTATCTACGGTCCGGACGTCCCCATTGCCGATCACCGGAATTGCAAGCGCTGCTTTAATATCGCGGATGGCTTCCCATCGCGCCTGCCCCCGATAGGCCTGCTTGCGGGTGCGGCTGTGCACGGCAACCATTGCCCCACCATTGTCCTGGATGGTTTTAGCGACTTCCAGATAATTCAGATGGTCATCATCCCATCCCAAGCGGATCTTGCCGGTGATAGGCAGGTCAAAGGCATCCGTCATCACCTTGAAAATCTGAGCGATTTTCTCCGGTTCCCGCATTAAGGCTGCTCCAGCACCGCGAGAAGTGACGTTCTTTGAGGGACAGCAGAGGTTGATGTCGATGATGTCAGGTTTAACTCGTGGAACAAGAAGTTCAGAGGCTTGCAGGATCTGGTCGGCTTCATCACCCAGCATCTGCAAGGCTAATGGGCGGTGAAAGGGCTTAAATGCCAGCCGATGGTGGTAGCGGGGATGCTCGTTGAGCACGTCCAGGGCATTGATGAATTCTGTCACGCTCATGGCAGATCCCAATTTGCGGCAAATCCCGCGGAAGGGCTGATCGGTGATACCGTCCATTGG
>JBMCLF010000085.1:0-6983 GCA_048615215.1 Candidatus Brevefilum sp. | reverse complement strand
GCGGTGGTGAGATTGGTATGATTTTTCAGGAGCCGATGAGCTCTCTGACACCAGTTTACACCTCAGGTTTCCAGATCGGTGAAGCTTTGGATTTGCACCGTCTGATTCCCAAAAAAGTTGGGGATCACATGGCTGAAAATATCATGGTATATCGTAATGTAACTAAAAAAGAAGCACGAGAAATGGCGATTGATTATTTGCATAAAGTTGGATTGCCTAAACCGCAGGAGCGGGTTGACAGTTATCCCCATGAACTGAGCGGCGGCCAACGCCAAAGGGTCATGATTGCTATCGCACTCTCCTGTGATCCTGTGATGCTGATTGCAGATGAGCCTACAACTGCTCTGGATGTTTCCATTGAAGCACAAATCCTTGACCTGATGCGTGAGCTTCAGGAAACGGAGGAAATGGCAATCATGTTCATCACCCATAACTTGGGGGTGGTGGCCGAGATGGCCGAAGATATCATTGTGATGTATATGGGTAAACAGGTGGAACGAGCCAGCGCAGTTAACGTTTTTTATGAAGCGAAGCATCCCTATACCCGAGCGCTGCTCAAATCGATCCCGCATGTAGGAAAGAAAGAAAGAAACCGGCTTGCATCCATTAAAGGGATGGTGCCTTCCCCCTTTGACCTGCCCTCTGGTTGCGTTTTTCATCCGCGGTGTCCGTCATTTATGCCAGGCAAATGTGATGTGATTGACCCGAAGTGGCAAGAGGTTGAGGAGAATCACTGGGTACGATGCTTGCTGTATGAGGAGGTATGAGCATGAAAAGTGAAATTAAACAAAATTTGGGTGAAGGCCTGGAAGATCGTTTGCAACCTGAAAAAATTTACGAACCAGATGTAATTCTGGAAGTAAAGGGTTTGAAGAAATTCTTTCCGATTACGAAGGGTATTCTACAACGTGTTGCAGGCAACGTTAAAGCGGTGGATAATATCGACTTTTTCGTCCGGGAGGGTGAAACGCTTGGCCTGGTAGGCGAAAGCGGCTGCGGAAAAACGACCGCCAGCCGTACTGTGATCCGCTTGTACGATCCAACCGGTGGTGCGTCTTACTTTAAATCCAAAGTGCTTTCCAATACAGATGAGCCTGTGATCGTGAACCTGAACGAACTGGACAAGAACCAGATGAAGTTGATCCGGCGAGAAATGTCCATGATCTTCCAGGATCCGATCAACTCGCTCAATCCCAGGATGTCCGTTTTTGATATCGTGTCAGAACCAATGGTAATCCATGGACAAAATGATCGTGCTAATAACGAACGAGTCGTCTCCAACCTGCTGGAACGTGTTGGTCTGAGTCCTTCGTATATGCGGCGTTATCCCCATGAATTCTCCGGCGGTCAACGGCAGAGGATTGGTATTGCCCGAGCTTTGGCGCTTAATCCGAAGATCATCTTTGCCGACGAACCTGTCTCTGCCCTGGATGTTTCCATTCAGGCACAGACGCTGAACCTGCTTCAAGACCTTCAGTCAGACTTTCGTCTCTCGTTTGTGTTTGTTGCCCATGACTTGAGCGTCGTGCAGCATATCTCCGACCGTGTTGCCGTGATGTATGTTGGCAAGATTGCTGAGGTCGCAGAATCCGATGAGTTGTATAACAATCCTTTGCACCCTTATACCGAAGCATTATTGTCTGCGGTTCCGAAGCCTGATCCAAAATATGAATCCAAACGTATTCACATGCAGGGAGATGTGGCGGATCCTTCCAACCCACCCAGCGGCTGTTATTTCCACCCCAGATGCCGCTACGCTAAAGAGATCTGTAAAACGACACCACCAGAATATCGTGAACTCGAACCGGATCACTTTGTCTCCTGCCACCGTGCGGAGGAGCTGGATCTGCGAGGTGTGTAAAAGTCAAAAGTATTATTGAAGATCTAGGAAATTGCGGCATAATTCGCTGGCTGAATGATAAATTGTGACATTGAGGTAACAATTGTTGCATGAAACCAGTTGATGACTGCATCAGGGAAAGAGGAACATAGATGGTTGATATTAAAACTTACATTCAAATTATCAGCAGGGTGCCATTGTTCAGTGGATTGAGCGAAAAGCAATTGAAAAAGCTTGCCAATCGTTTGACCAGGCGAGATTATGATGAAGGGGAGAATATCATCACCCAAGGCAAAGGCGGCGAAGGCTTATTTGTAATCTCTGAGGGAGAAGCTGAAGCGGTTCGGATCCAGCCGGATGGTGAAAAAATCACCGTAAATACATTTGGCCCCAATGATTTTTTTGGTGAGCTGGCGTTGCTGGATGAGGGGTTGCGGACTGCCTCTGTTACTGCGAAATCCGAGGTATCTTGTTTGATCTTGACAAGATGGGATTTTAAAGGGATTTTGAAGAACGAACCCGAGATGGCGGTAACAATGCTCGAAGAATTGGCCAAGCGCTTCAGAAGAGCCTTGGAAACGCTGTAAAATCAGCTGGATTAAGGTTACAATAACAGGGCGCTTAGGTTTTGGCGCCCTGTTATTTATTCTGGATTAATTATGAGATGTCCTAATTGTGAATATGATAATCCACCCGGCACCCGTTTTTGTGGGAAATGTGGCAGTCGCATTGCAAAATCCTGTCCGGCCTGCGGTGCACTGAATCCATTGGAATTTAAATTCTGCGGCCAGTGCGGCAATGCTCTGGCAGAACCTGCGAATCGCTTTGGCCGCCAGGAACCTTCTGCAACCTATTCTTTCTTTCCCGCCTCCAGTTCAGCCTTCGTGGTTAATCCGGTAACTGAACATGAACAATTGCCCAAATCCGTGAGCATGCTCAGGGGCGAGCGAAGGGTGGCGACAGTCATCGTTGCGGATGTTAAAAAATCCACAGAATTGCTTTCTGAAATGGACTCAGAAACCTGGGTTGATTTGATGAGCAGTCTTTTACAGATGATGGAAGCACAGATTTATCGCTATGGGGGACAAGTCGATCAATTCCGAGGAGACGGATTGGTCGCTTTTTTCGGAGCCCGTGACGCACATGAGGATGACCCTGAGCGTGCCATTCTGGCAGCATTGGCGATGCAGGAGGGATTTGAGCGCTACAAGAATGAATTTAAGAAATTGAACACCAAAGAAATTAAATTACGGGTTGGGATAAATACGGATGAGCTGATTGTTGCCCAGGTGGGGACAAGGGGCATGCATCGGGAGGACACAGCCATGGGTGAAGCGATTGCCCTGGCAGCAAGGTTGGAGGCTGCTGCCGAACCGGGTACGGTTCTGGTCAGCGAGACGACCTATAATCTGGTTTCGGAGAAGTTCCATTGGATTGATTTGGGAGAAACCTCGTTAAAGGGCTTCAACATTCCGGTGCATGTATACCGACCCCTGGCATTGCGATCCGACGCAGAGCTATTACAGGAGATGCAAACTTACATCCACTCGACACCACTCATTGGACGTTATGAGGAATATGAGCTGATACGTCAAAAGGTAGATCAAATGCTCAAGGGCCGTGGAGAGTTGGTCCATGTTACAGGAGAGCGTGGTTTGGGAAAATCTTTCCTTGTGAGACAGGTTCAAAAAGATCTTCATCTTCGGAAGCAGCTCTGGAATTCTTTTGAGGAGGTTATTCACTCAGAAGCACAGGATAACTCAGAAAGTTCTGAGAAGGCATTGTGGTTGCGGGGCTGGTGCAGTTCTTACGAACAACCTACACCATTTTATATGTGGCGGATTTTGCTCACCTCCTGGCTTGATATCTCACCTGAAGAAAACGATCAGGATATTCTGGCGCGATTGAGGACATATTGTGACGCACTATGGGCAGATGACTCGAAAGAGTTTTTACCGATGTTAACCTCAGTTCTGGGGATTGCAAAAGAAACTTTTGAAGACCAACTGCAATCTTTAGATGCCCAGGGATATCAGGGAAAATTATTCTTTACTTTCAAAGCGTGGTTAACAGCCCTCACTCGTAAAACGCCTCTGATTTTGCATTTTGGTAGTTTGCATTGGGCGAATACCACGTCTATTGAATTGCTGCGAGATGTTATTTCACTTTCAGAAGATCACCCGATTCTTTGGTTTCTGATATATCGACCTGATCGTCAAACACCGACCTGGCATTTTCAACATTTTGTAGAAACTGAATATCCCCACCGTATGACAATGATCACGCTTCAGCCTTTTACACGTGAGGAAAGTAAGGCGTTGATCGAATATATTCTAAAGCCTGATCATATTGATCATGAGACATTGAAAATAATCGTTAATCGGACAGAAGGCAATCCTTATTTTATCCATGAGCTGATCAATAACCTGATCCAGGAAGGTACTCTGGTAAAGGAAAAGCAAAGCAACATCTGGCACTTAACCAGTGACATCACTACATCAGATTTGCCAGAGAGTTTGCATTCCCTGTTCCTTTCGAGGATTGACAAATTATCACAGCCGGACCGATTGATCTTGCAAATTGCTTCTGTCGTTGGTTTTGTCTTTTGGGATGCGATTATCGAAGAAATCGCGCCGAATGATATTGAGGTTTCCGACAGCCTTAATAATTTACAAAAAGCGAACCTGATTGAAGAACGTGGTTCTTTTATTGAGCTTGGAGCGGCCTATAACTTCACTTCAACTTTAGTCAAAGATGTTACATACGAAAGTATCCTGAACAGCCAGCGTATCGAACTGCACGCAAAAATTGGGGACTTCTTGCAAGATTTTGAACTTAACCAGGAGGTGAGCTCTCAATTCCTGGCGCATCATTTTATGATGGCTGGCAATTTACGCCTAGAACTACTGTATCGGATTAGAGCCGCCGAACAAGCCAGGGATATCTTCGCCAACCAGGAAGCCTATCATGAATTTAGCCGGGCACTGGAAATATTGGATCAACTCGAAGAAAAAGAAGGCAAAAGCCAGGCGGTATTAACCGAACGGTTTGAATTAGTAAAGGGTCGGATTGAGATCCTCTATAATCTAGGCAGGGTTGTAGAAGCTCACGAGGAATCCCGAAAGCTGCTTGAGATCGCAGATGAAATTGAAGGTGATCCTACTTGGCGGATTGACGCTTTGCTCATTCAGCCTGGCGTTAAATACGTGCAAAACCAGGAAATGCTGCAGGAAGGGATTCCACAAGCGGAAGAAGCGCTGCGCCTGGCACAGGAGATTGATGACCCTTATCGCGAAATGGAAAGCCTTGCTGCCGTTGCCGGACACCGGTTTCTGCAAAATGATCCTAATTGGAAGGAATTCGGCCATCAGGCGATCGCTATCTCTCAGGAATTGGGCGATAAGAAGATCCAGGTTCAATTGCTGCTGGGGCTGGCTGGCGCTTATGGAATGGATAAGCTAGAAGAGGGCCTCAAGCTGGTCAAACAAGCACAACCCATTGCAGAAGATATTGATTATAAGGGCGCACAAGTTGAATTGCTCTATTGGTTGGGTACTGAATTGGAGCGGGAGGGTGATTATTATCGGCTCCTGAAGGATTTTGAAGAGCGGCGTCTTGAACTGGCCAGGGAATTAGGCTGGCGGCTGGTAGAGGCTCGATCTTTAATGTTCATAGGGCAGATCAAAGGGATTTATCTTGGTGATTGTGAAAATGCATTGCATGAACTTAACCGTGCGGAAGAACTTTGGCAAGATACTGACCAGCGCTTATTTGTTTATTTACGGCAAGCGCAAATTTATGCAAACATGGACGATTATGATCAGACAAGGCACTACCTTTCCTTGGCGAAACCGCTTTCTGAAGCCTTTGTGCAAAGCCTTGCCAAAGTGGGTTGGGAACTGGTTAATGCTATCATGTATTTGCGCATCGGTCACCTGGATAACCTAATGCGGGTTCTTGAACATGCTGACCAGGTTTTGCATATTGTAGAAGAAGAAAACCTGGTGTCGAGGCAATATCGTATGGCTGCAGCCTGCAAAGCGGCTCAAGCCCAATTGCGAATCGCAAAGATCATGCAGCAAAATGATGATATCGGCGGATATGAATATTATCGCAAAAAAGCGATTGAATCATCCGGACTGGCCCTCGATACCTATAATGATTTTGGTTTTACTCAGATTATTGAGTGCGTGAGTGAGGAAATCCTGTATTATCATGGCCTGTCGCTCAAAGAGAATGGCCAGATTGAAGAAGGTGAAGATTACATACGTAAAGCACACGCTGAAGTGATCCGAAAATTCAAATTTATTCCCGAGGGTTCCACGTACCGGAAAACTTTTATGGATACGACGCTTCATCAAGCTATTCTTGATGAAGGCAAGAAGTTTTAACAACCATTCATTGATGACGACATAGAAATTTTTATAAATGAAACCCCAAAATAACGAAAAAAATTATATCTGGAATTTTACAGTTAATCTGCTTGATGGCGCTGCATTCTGGTTTGGCGGGAGTTTTATCTCCGCTACGACGATTTTACCGCTGTACATCAGCAAATTAACGCCTTCGCTGGTTCCAATTGGGTTGGTCAGCATTATTGTTTCCGCAGGCTGGTTTCTGCCGCAATTATTTTCAGCGAGAATTACCGAACGCTTTACTAAAATGAAGCGAATTACGGTAGGTTGGGGGATCTTTCTGGAACGATTACCGGTTTGGATGATGATGGTCAGCGCTTTTCTTGCCAGGTCTTCGCCCTCTCTTGCGCTGATTGTATTTTTGATTTCCCTCGCCTGGTCCACTTTTGGCGCAGGTGTGGTCGCTCCATCCTGGATGGCGCTGTTGGCAAAAATATTTTCACCCGAAAAGCGAGGTTCTTTCCTGGGGACAACCATGTTTATTGGGGTTGGTATGGGTGTTTTGGGTTCTGCTGCCAGCGCCTGGTTGATGGAACAGTTTGCTTTTCCAAATTCCTTTATTATTCTTTTTGGTATTGCAGCCAGCTTTATTACATTGAGCTGGATTTTTCTGGCGATGACCCGGGAACCAACCGGGGAGGTAGAGACCCATGATCGGAATTGGGCCGATTATTGGAAAGACTTGATCAGAATCCTGAAATCGGATCGTAATTACAGAAGGTATGTGA
>JBMCLF010000084.1:0-7017 GCA_048615215.1 Candidatus Brevefilum sp. | reverse complement strand
CTAAAGCCCCTCACTCCAGAAAGGAGGAATACTGTTTCAGTTGGTTCTTTGTTGAGTGACATTCGATCGGGTTTGACCTTCACGCCCTTCGGGCTCAGCTGAGCTTCAGGCAGGTCCCCTCACTCCATAGGCTCTAAATTTTGTAAATAGAAAATCTATTCTCTTTGGAAAGGATTTATTCGCGCTTTGGAGTGAGACCTTTAGGTCGACTGAAGAACACTGAAATTAGATGTGCTCCAGCAATGAGGTTTTTCCTATCTTAATTTTTTAATTATCCTTATTTCAGCGTAGTTCTCTGTTGCGTAACAATCATTCGGGCTAAAGCCCCTCACTCCAGAAAGGAGGAATACTGTTTCAGTTGGTTCTTTGTTGATTGCCATTCGATCGGGTTTGACCTTCACGCCCTTCGGGCTCAGCACCTGGAGGTGTTCCGCTGAGCTTCAGGCAGGTCCCCTCACTACAGTTAGGGGGATTACCCCTTCGGCGTGTTATTGTTCGGACAGACATTCATTATTCTGCACCCAGCAATAGGTTTTAACAATAAAATTTTCACACAAAAAGGAGCTGGTAAATCTACAGCCAGCTCCTTTATGTTTAAATTTTCGTTTATGTTTTATTTTGCGTATTCCATCGCCCGGCTCTCACGGATGACGGTGATGCGAATCTGACCGGGGTACTGCATGGTTTCCTCGATCTGCTGGGCGATATTCTTTGCCATGCGGTTGGCTTCCACATCGTCCACCTCATTGGGTTTGACAATGATCCGCACCTCACGGCCGGCCTGGATGGCAAAGCTGCGATCCACGCCTTTGTAGCTGTTGGCAATATTCTCCAGGGCTCGCAGCCGTTTAATGTATTGCTCAAGGTCTTCACGGCGGGCGCCGGGTCGGGCACCGCTGATAGCATCGGCTGCCTCAGCAATCACTGCTTCAACTGATTCCTGTTCTGTCTCGTGATGGTGAGAGGCGATGATATTGACCACCTTGGGGCTGACCCCATGACGTTGGGCGAATTCAGCGCCGATTTGTGCGTGAGTACCCTCGGTGTTATGGTCCATAGCCTTGCCCAGGTCATGCAGCAGGGCACCTGCTTTGGCAACTTCTACGTTAGCGTCCAATTCTGCGGCGATCACGCTGGCAATCTTGGCTGTTTCCACGGCATGCGCAAGCTGGTTCTGCCCGTATGAGGTTCGGAATTTCAGACGTCCTAGCTTCTTGAGGATCTCGTGGTGCAGTCCGGCTACACCCGCTTCGTAAGCGGCTTCCTCGCCGGCTTTGGCGACATCTTCACCCATCTGTTCGTTTTCCTCTTTAAGGACTTTCTCAATATTTGCCGGATGGATGCGGCCATCGATCACCAGGCGGGAAAGAGCGCGTCGGGCAATTTCCCTGCGTACCGAGTCAAAGCATGAAACGGTCACCGCTTCGGGCGTATCATCAACGATCACATCCACGCCGGAGGTTTGTTCGAAGGCGCGGATGTTGCGGCCGTTGCGACCTACGATCCGGCCTTTCATTTCCTCGTTTGGCAGGTTGACGATCGACGTGGTTACCTCAGCTACTTTTTCTGACGCAACACGTTGAATGGCATCAGCGATCAATTCACGGGCACGTTCATTGCCTTTTTCACGGGCTTCGCTTTCAATCTGTCGGATGATGCGCGCCATATCGGCTCGCGCTTCTTTTTCTGTTTCTGCCAGCAACACCTCGCGCGCTTCATCTGTTGTCATTTGGGCAACTTTTTGAAGTTCTTCCTTGACTTCATCGTAAAGTCGGTCAATCTCATTGGCCCGCTTATCAATGCTGGATTGACGTTTGTTGAGCCTGGCCTCACGTTCCTCGTATTTTTCAAGCCGACGGTCCAGCTCTTCACGACGTTTTTGCAGGCGGTCGTCCTCTCTGCTCAATTCAGCACGGCGCCGGTTGAGTTCTTCCTCGGCTTTCTGGGTGATCTGTAAAGCCGTGTCTTTGGCTTCCAATTCGATCTCTCGAGCTTTCTCCCGTGCCTCCCGGACGATATGATCTGCTTTCAGGTTTTGAGCTTTAAGTTTGTTCTCAACGATTGTTTGTTTGATCATAAAACCGATCAAACCGCCGATCGCAAGTGCCGCAAAGCTGATTACAATAATTATTACAGGTTGCATGTTATTCACTCCATTTTTTCAGTATTATTCGAGCGCTCAGCTTCTGATGTGCCAAATTCTTCCCAGAGATGTTCCACCACAGGCTTAACAATGCCATAATGAAACCCTCGCCGGCCCAGGTATCCGCCGACTTTCTTGAGGAAATCGAACCTGCTCTCATGACGACATTTTCTCGCTTTCTTAATGCCGGCCTGATACGCCAATTCGTTTTGGTCATCGCCGAATTTCTCGAGCGCTCGGTTTATTGTTTCATCTGCAACCCCTTTTAGTCTCAGTTCGTAAGCCAGTAACCGGTTGCTGCGCGGGTTGAAAGTGTTTCGGTTCTCGATCCACTGGCGGGCGAAATCAAAATCGTCCAGCCAGTTCTTTTCCTGCAGTTTTTCCAGGGTAGCGTTGATGACATCATCATTGAATCCCTTTTCGGAAAGCCTCCGATGGGTCTCTTCGATGGATCGTGGCCGGTGTTGGATGAATTGCAGTGCTTTTTGAAAGACCACCTCATAGGTGTCTTCCTCGAGCAATTTTTCGATTTCCACTTCGGTCAACTTACGACCGGGTTCCAACCAGGCTGCCACAAATCTTGAGAGACCAAACGCAAATTCACCATCCAGAAAAACACTGACTCTCTGACGATTACGTTTTTGAGCTTTGATGGCGGTGATTTCTCTTGCCATCGGACCTTTCTTAAACCAAAGACAGCCGTAATTCTGCCTGAGCGGCTACGGCCATCGTATCAGTAAGGATCCTTATTGGCTTTGTGCTGGAAATAGGTCGATATGGTTATTCGGTGTTTTTGTCTGGAATTCTTTTACCAGTAGATAAACCTTAACTTATCATGTTAGTACATCATTACCAAAGGTGTTTGACCATATCTATCCTGTACCAACTTATTGACTCGAATCTTGATGATTGCGGAAAAATACCGTGGATGGTATTTTTTCTGCGCTTCTCACTTCAAAACTGATGTCATAAATAAATTACAATGCCAGCCAGGATGCCGGCGAAAAATTTTCGTACGGTTCTTTTTTGATATCTTGATCGCAGCCGATGTTTCAGGCAGCAGATGAACAATTTTCACTTTTTAATTAAGTCTGACGACTTATTTTACAGAATTAATTATACAATAAAATTTTAAATTAATGAAGGGACATCGTCAATAAATTTTTAGATTGATTTTGGTCGGTTAACGAATGTCAAATAAAATTTGGTTGCTGTGGATTTTGGATTACCACCCGAGTCATGTTAAAATACATATTATGAATACAAAATCTTTAAAAACCAATGATGTTTTCCGACAAAGCTCCAGTTATCGCCGTCATCAAAAACAGCGATTTTGGCAAATTTTCGCTCCCATCATTTTGGGCGGGTTAATCACACTTGCGGCAGCGGTGTTGATGGTGCTGGCATTAACCGGTTCAGTTGCCGGCATCAACCTTTCCCAAATAGCTGACACTTCATTGATCTGGTTGATTCTGCCGGTCATGATGTTTGGGATATTATTTGCATTCCTGATACTTGGGATGGTTTACCTGGTTGCGCGGGTGCTGAACATACTACCGAAGTATACTTTTCTGGTTCAGCAATATGCGACCCTGATCGAGTCCAGGATCAAACTTTGGACAAAAAAAGCACTGGAACCGATTATTACGGCAAAGAGCATCAGCGCTGCGGGCGGTGCTTTTTTCAGGAATCTTTCTGGCCGGAAAAAGAAATAGGCGAGGTTTTTCCGTGCGGGTTTATAGTCAGTTCTAATACTGGCAATTGTTTATATTCGGCAATTTATTTATGAAGGGATAAAATTGATGAACAAGCAAACAAAAACAAAAACTCTGGTTATGGGAACGATTATTGGTGCCATTGCAGGCGCTGTCTCGGCATTTTTACTGATCAAACGGGCTGAGGATGAGAATATTCAACCCAAACTTTCTCCAGGAGAAGGTGTTCAACTTGGATTGGGCGTAATGGGATTAATGCGCCTGATTGCAGGATTTGGCAAAGAGTAAACAATATAGAAACGGGTTGAGTATTGTTTGAAATCATATTTTTAGGCACATCGGCCTCGGCACCGTCGGTGCACCGAGGCCTATCTTCATTATTTGTTCAGCATGAGGAAAACCGGTTTCTCATCGATTGCGGTGAGGGCACCCAACGCCAGATTCTTAAAGCGGGGGTTGGCTTCAAGCGTCTTAACCAGATCCTGCTGACACACGGCCACCTTGATCATATTTTGGGGTTAGGAGGATTGGTGTCGACCTTCCTCCGCTGGGAGGTCATGGAAGAAATTGAGATTTATGGCACACAACACACGCTCGATCGTGTGCATGATTTGATTTTTGGTGTGGTGCTGCGAGGCTTTCACGGGAAGCCTCCGGTTACTCTCCATGACATTTCCCCCGGAAAATTTTTTACGACGGACCGGTTCACCATCACTGCTTTTCAAGTTGACCATCGCGGATCGGATTCGCTGGGCTTCCGGTTTGAAGAGCGGAGCCGCCGGCCCTTTCTGCCGGATAAAGCTGAAGAATTGAATATTCCACCAGGCCCATGGCGCAGGGATCTGGTTGAGGAGAAAGAAGTGAGACTCCCGGATGGTAGAAAGATCAAACCCGATCAGGTTTTAGGCGCCGAACGAGAGGGGACATCGCTGGCGGTTGTTGGCGATACCGGCAATGCAGATAAATTGTTGCCCCATATCAAAGAAGTTGATGCGCTGGTGATTGAATCCACTTATATTCAGGCAGAGGCAGACCTGGCTGATCGATTTGACCATTTAACGGCAAAGCAGGCAGCCGAATTGGCCCAAAAAGCCGGCGTTCGGCAGCTATTTTTAACCCATCTTTCAAGGCGCTATCGAGAACGAGATATCATTGATGAAGCACGCTCTGTGTTTCCCTCAACGCATGTTGCCCGGGATTTTGATCGTTACCAGATCAAGCGGGAAAGCGATTGAGATTAATCAGCAGACTTGAGAATTTCAGGGAGTTAATGAATGAGCGAAAAAAGTTTACTTGATCGTTTAGCAGCAGGTGAGGTTCTGGTCTCGGATGGCGCAACAGGAACCAATTTGCAGCAAAAAGGCCTGCCGGTTGGCGCGGCAGCAGAAGAATGGGTTCTTGGAAATCCCGAAGCAATTAAGGCCCTCAATCGGTCCTTTATTGAGGCGGGATCAGATATTTTATTGACCTGTACCTTTGGTGGAACGAGATTGCGCTTGGCTGCTTCCAACCTGGCAGAAAAGTTTGAGACCATTAACCGGAAGGCGGTTGAGATCACCCGTGAGGCCGCGCAAGGACATGATGTGCTTGTAGCGGGGTCGATTGGGCCGACCGGCCACATGCTCGCACCCCTGGGAACGGTTAGCGTGGATGAAGCAGAGGAAAATTTCCGTGAACAGGCCCGTCTTTTGCTGGATAGCAGGGTGGACCTGATCGTCATAGAAACCCAGTTTGATATTAGTGAAGCCCTGGCAGCGGTTCGAGGCGTTCGATCCGTTGATGCCGAAATTCCACTTGTTTGTTCTTTTAGTTACGACCGCGGCACACGCACGATGATGGGTGTTCGGCCTGATGATATGGCTTCTGAAATTGGCGCCAGGGATGTAGATGTCATCGGCGTCAATTGTGGACGCAGCCTGAATGAGAACCTCGAGGTGTTAACCCGGCTGCATGAAGTCAGTGATAAACCCATCTGGTTCAAGCCCAATGCAGGTATGCCTGACACCGATGAGGAGGGTAAACCCACTTATTCCGTGTCACCACAAGAAATGGCGTCGCTTGTCCCTGCATGGATGAAGACAGGCGCTCAAATTATCGGCGGTTGCTGCGGGACAAGCCCGGCTCATCTGTCTGCGATCGCACGTGTCGTGAAGCGCTGATGGTCTCTTAGAGACATAGTCTCTGTAACCGTTTAATGTTATTGGTGCGGTGATATTAACAACCGTGCTATAAAACCTGATTTTTCTGTTATTACACAGACGCTGAAATTTCCAAACAGGATGTGTTAAAATTTCATACATGAAGAATTTGATCCTCGCCTCTACATCACCGCGGAGAAAAGAACTTTTCTCTTTGTTCGGGTTTCCTTTTATTGTGATTCCAGCTGATATTGATGAAAGCCGCCGCGCAGGGGAGAAGCCTGCTGATTATGTCCTTCGGCTGGCCTGCGATAAAGCGCAAAAAGTGGCCAGGGATGAAGATGGCCTGGTTTTGGCGGCGGATACGATTGTGGCCGATGGGGATGAACTCCTCGGTAAACCTGAAAATGCTGAAGATGCAAAACGCATGCTGGAGCAATTGCGCGGGCGGACACATCAGGTTTATACCGGAATCGCACTGGTGGATACCGCAACCGGTGAATCTTACGATGATGTATGCCGCACGGAGGTCCCAATGCGGGCATACTCCGATGATGAAATTGACGCGTATATCGCAAGCGGAGATCCCATGGATAAGGCAGGCGCTTATGCGATACAGCACTCGGGATTTCATCCGGTTGACGGGCTGAAGGGTTGTTTTGCTTCCGTGATGGGTTTGCCAATCTGCCACCTGATCCCGGGCCTGCGCCGGTTTGGGCTGGTTATTTCCGATGACATGCCCCAGCGTTGTGAAGCTTATTTGAATTACAGCTGCCCAACTCTGATCAAAGTGATGGGTCAGGAATGAAGGCAACGATGAACCGCACGCGCCGTTGGATGGGCTTGTTCATTCTGATTTTGATTTTTCTGAACGGTTGTGGACCGCAAAGTACTGCGGCTCCACAATTTAGCGAAACTCAGCAGGGAAATATCTCTGCAACTGCTGAAGCGCAGGTAATTGCTGATCGTTTTTTAGAAGCGTGGGCTGAAGAAGCCTATGGTGAGATGTATGTTTTACTTT
>JBMCLF010000083.1:0-7172 GCA_048615215.1 Candidatus Brevefilum sp. | reverse complement strand
GGGATAGACCGATTCAGAAATTCGACCTGCGCCGCCAGAACCTCTACGCCCGGCAGGTACTCAGGGAGGCAAACAGGGTCCTCAGGGTGCAGTCTCTGTTGGATGTGCGGCCCCTTTCAAGTCAGCTTTCACCTCAATTGGAAAACGAAGTTGAAAAGGTCAGTGTATTTGACACCCAGTACACCCTTCAGGTTGAAGATGTGACTAAAGAAGAAGAGATCTACCGCTTACGTTATTCGCGCAACCAAGAGACGGCGATTAACGTCCGAGCCTGGTTGGCTGCTCACAAACCGGATGTAGCCATCATGCCAAATGCGACCATCTTGGATATGGGGATAGTTTACCATGTGGCACAGTACCTTGGGATCCCGACAGTAAGCTTTGAATTCAGTGACCAGCGAGAGCGCATCTGGCTGGCTCAGGATACCGAGATCATGCGGCATGAGACGGACGATCTATGGAACGCTCGGGGTGATGAATCTTTGGAAGAAACACAGATCCAGCGTTTACAAGAACTTTTCAATGCTCGTGAAGGCGGTAAGATTTGGAAGAATTTCGCTCGTAAGTGGCAGGCAACGCCCACCGAAGGCGGAATGCAGATCAGAAAAAAACTTGCCCTGGATGACCGCCCGGTGATTCTTCTGGCGACAAATGTTCTCGGCGACAGCCTGACGCTGGGTCGTCAGATGTTCAGCCGTTCCATGGCAGAATGGATTGAGCGCACAGTGCGATATTTCGCTGATCGTGACGATGTACAGCTGGTGATTCGCGTTCATCCCGGTGAAATACTGACCCACGGCATTTCTATGGTGGATGTGATCCAGGACGAACTGGACGAGATTCCATCACATGTTCACCTGATAGAGCCTGAGGAAAAGATCAATACCTACGATATTCTCGAATTCGCAGATCTGGGCCTGGTTTATACAACCACCGTTGGCCTTGAAATGGCCATGCGAGGCATCCCTGTGATCGTTGCCGGGCAGACGCATTATCGCAATCGCGGTTTTACTTATGATCCCGATACATGGGAGAATTATTTCGATACCCTGGAAGTATTATTGGGCGATCTGGAAGCCGGGCGCCTCTCTCAGGAGCAAATCGAATTGGCATGGCGTTATACCTACCTATTTTTCTTCGAATTCCCCAAGCCTTTCCCCTGGCATTTGTTGGATCTGAAGAATGACATTCAGGAGCGCCCGATTTCCTTTGTCCTCAGTGAGGAGGGCCAGGCGCGTTATGGCGAGACCTTTGCTGCGCTTACAGGTGAACCGATCCGCTGGTAATTGTTTCCAGCAAAGCATTTATGCTGGTTCAGGGGTCAGAGTCTCATGAATTTATTGATCACCTCAAACTGCAACCTGGCGTGTCCCTATTGTTTTTCCGACTCGCTATATACGCGGCAGGGTAGCAGGGAAATGAGACTGTCCGAATTGGATATTGTTATATCCGGACAAGAGCCCTGATGCGGGCATAATTTATATTCGAAATTAATGGATAATGATGTTATGACAGACGGATCAATCAAAAAGAACGTGCGAGAATTTTATGACCGGGTGGGCTGGCAAATGATCGATGTTGATCGCTTTCAAAATGCCCAATATGAGGATCTGCGGCCGGTATCTCAGGAGTATATCCACCGCTGCCATATGCGCGTGAAGCGCCATTTAGCGCCGGAAGGACGGTTTTTACTGGATGCAGGGTCCGGGCCTGTGCAGTACCCGGAGTATCTGACTTATTCCGAAGGCTACAAAGCACGGGTTTGCATGGATATTTCCATTGTGGCATTGAAAGAGGCGCGCAAACGCCTGGGTGAACACGGCAAGTATGTGGTGGGCGATGTAGCGCACTTGCCTTTCAAATCAGGGATTTTTGACGGCATTGTCTCTTTGCACACCATCCATCATGTGCCCATGGAAGACAAACTGCGAGCCTATGATGAGCTGTATCGCACACTCAGCACCGGGAAGCAAATGGTGGTGGTGAACGGGTGGACTAACGCCCCCCTGATGACCCGGCTTTCCGGTTTTATGAGCTTTATGAAAAGCGCCCATCGATGGTGGCGACGAAAGATCAAAAAAGAGAAGCTTAAAAAGCGTGATTCATTTGAACCCCAATCCCCGCAGACGTTGGAAGAAGAAGAGCATGTACCAACACAAGGAACTTATGTCAATAAATTAACCGCCGAATTGCTGGCACAGTCGCTGAAGGGGCGCATGCAACATGATATTTTCGTATGGCGCAGTGTGAGCGTTCCTTTTATGCGAGCGGTGTTTTATGCAGATTGGGGCGGTAAATATTGGTTAAAATTGCTCTACTGGCTTGAAGAACTTTTCCCAAACCTGCTTGGCAAGATCGGTCAATATCCGCTGGTGGTTGTCGAGAAACCTGCGGCGGAGGACATGGGAAGTGCCGGCCAACAATAGTATAATTTGAACAAATTTCCAGGAGAAATATCTATGAATTGGTCCGATAAAAACATACTTGTGACCGGCGGAACGGGATCCTTTGGTCAGAGTTTTGTTGATTTGATGCTGAAAGAATACAAACCCGCCCGATTGATTGTGTACAGCCGGGATGAGCTGAAACAACATGAGATGCGCATGTCGGGCTTCAGCCATCCCAACCTGCGCTATTTCATCGGCGATGTACGTGACCTTCCACGTCTGCGCCGTGCTTTTAATGGGGTGGATATTGTGGTCCACGCAGCGGCCCTTAAACAAGTGCCAGCCTGCGAATACAATCCCATGGAAGCCATCAAAACGAATATCCTTGGCAGCAGCAACGTGGTGGACGCTGCGCTTGACGCAGGCGTCAAGAAAGTGCTTGCACTCAGCACTGATAAGGCGGTCAACCCGGTCAATCTCTATGGAGCCACCAAATTGGCTGCTGAAAAACTGATGATTCAGAGTAACGCATACGCTGGCGGGATGAAAACCCGCTTCAGCTGTGTCCGTTATGGAAATGTAGTGGGCTCTCGTGGCAGCGTGGTACCCCTGTTCATCAAGCAGCGCGGCACTGGCGAGCTTACCCTCACAGATGAGCGCATGACCCGCTTTTGGATTTCACTGGATCAGGGGGTTCGCTTTGTGATTCGCTGTATCGAACAGATGCACGGCGGAGAGGTTTTTGTACCCAAGATCCCCAGTATGCGGATGGTGGATTTAGCAAAGGCCCTCGCTCCAGAAGCAGATATCCGTATCATCGGCATCCGGCCTGGCGAAAAACTCCATGAAGTTCTCATATCAGAAAATGAAGCTCGCACCACGGTTGAGCTGGATGACATGTATGTGGTCCAACCTGCTGCCGCGTTGTGGTTTGGCCATCACTGGTCCGAAAATGGAGAATCGCTCCCAGACGGCTATCATTATGCCAGCGACAATAATTCCGAGTGGCTCTCCATGGAAGAGATTCACGACATTGTGGCGCCGATTGAGGAAGCGCTGGAGAAGGAAAAATAGCCTGATGCATTTATTGATCACCGGTGCGACCGGATTACTGGGTTTGAATCTGAGCCTTTTGGCGGTTGACCAGGGGCACCGGGTAACGGGCCTTTCCAGAACGAGAGATTTATCCGGCCAACCATTTTCACTGGTCAAGATCGATCTGGTGGAAACAGAGGCAGTATTGCAAAAGATCGGAGATATTTCTCCTGATGCAATTATCCATTGCGCTGCGCTGGCGAATTTGAATGCTGCAGAGGAAGCGCCAGAATTGGCGCAAACAATTAATGCAGTGGTGCCGGGAGAACTGGCGGGTTATGCGGCGCGAAACGGGATTCCCTTCCTGCATATCTCCACCGATGCGGTTTTTGACGGTCGTGAAGGCGGATATGAGGAGATGGACAAGCCCAATCCCCTCAGCGTTTATGCACAAACCAAACTGGCTGGCGAGATCGCCGTTCAACAAGCTAACCCGGATGCCTGTATTGCCCGGGTGGTTTTTTATGGCTGGAGTCTTTCTGGCAGGCGGAGCCTTTCGGAGTTCTTCTTCAACGAGTTGCGTAACGGGAATGTGATCAGTGGCTTCACAGATACCTTTTTCTGTCCGTTATATGTTGAAGATCTGGCGTGGATCCTGCTCGAAATGCTGGATGAAGGATTATCCGGTCACTATCACGTCGTCAGCCCGGAGAGTATCAGCAAATACGAGTTTGGCCTTAGGCTCGCTCGGATTTTTGGCTTTGATGAAAATCTGATCCAACCGGTGCAGATGCAAACCCTACGACGGGAAGCGCCGCGTTCGCTGAACCTGACATTGAGCCCGGCCAAACTTGAGGCTGATTTGAGCTATCCACTCCCTGATATTGATTCCGGCATCGAAAGGATGTACCGGCGCTGGCAGGATGGCTACCCTGAATTTTTGCAGCACCTGGCCGCATCGTCTTGAACTGATTATTAAGCAATCGAGGAGGCAAGTATGACTTTGAATATTGGCGAGAGCCCTATTGGTGAAGATTATCCGACCTATTTTATTGCCGATATCGCCGCGAACCACGATGGCAGCCTGGAACGTGCCAAGCTATTAATCCGCCTTGCTAAGGATGCTGGTGCAGATGCAGCGAAATTCCAAAATTTTCGTGCCCCGAAAATCGTCTCGGACTACGGTTTCACTCACATGAATGCCCAGATCTCTCATCAGGCAAAGTGGGAAAAACCTGTAACTGAAGTTTATGCTTCGGCATCCATCCCCTTTGAGTGGACTCCGACCTTAAAAGAGACCTGTGATGAGGTTGGAATTGATTATTTTTCTTCACCTTATGATTTTGAAGCAATTGATATGCTAGAGCCTTTTGTGCCGGCTTATAAGATCGGGTCGGGCGATATTACCTGGATTGAGGCCTGTGAACACATCGCTCGGAAAGGAAAGCCTGTGCTGTTGGCGACCGGCGCATCCGATATCGGTGATGTCCAACGAGCGGTGCGCGCCATCCTGGCGTTCAATTCACAGCTTGTCTTACTGCAATGCAACACCAATTACACGGCTGCTGAAGAAAATTATAAAAATATCCATCTCAATGTCCTCAAGACTTACCAAAACATGTACCCGGATCTGGTTTTGGGACTTTCCGATCATACTCACGGCCACGCCACGGTCCTTGGTGCGGTGGCACTGGGTGCGCGGGTGATTGAAAAACACTTTACGGATGATAACGATCGCGTTGGGCCGGACCATCCCTTTGCAATGAATCCCGAATCATGGGCGGAGATGGTCAGGGCAACTCGGCAGCTTGAAAATGCAATGGGTTCAGGGGATAAATTTGTGGCTGAGAATGAGCAAGAGACCGTTGTCATTCAACGGCGCTGCCTGCGGGCTGCACGAACCATCAAACCGGGTGAAGTTATTAACCGTGAAATGATAGAAGTTTTGCGTCCAGCGACTGAAGGTGCCATCATGCCGTATGAGGTGCAGGATCTGGTCGGCTTAAAGGCCCTTGAGCGGATTGCAGCGGGCCAGGAACTACGCTGGGCCCAATTTGGTAATCCCTGAGCACTGCCTATCCCGAGAAAGCTGAAAAGAGATCTAATGCGTGTGCTTTATTTTACTGAGCGGGATAGCCCCCATGACAGGCGTTTCTTAAGAGCCCTGTCGGAAACGGCGCATCAGATTTATGCTTTAAGACAGATGGACTGCCTGCCGGAAATTCCCCCTGGAGTGATCGAACTGAATTGGCCGGAAGGTACACCCGACTGGACGTACTGGCAGGGGTGGCAGGCGGGCACAGCGCAGCTTAAACACCTCCTGGAACAAGTGCAACCCGATCTGGTGCATGCTGGGCCGGTACAGGGGCCAGCCCTGGTCACGGCATTAACCGGGTTTCACCCCCTCGTTACCATGTCATGGGGCTCTGACATGCTGATGCGAGCCGACCGCAGCCCCTGGATGCGTCATGCCACCCGTTTTACGCTGGGTCGCACGGATATTTTTTTGGCCGACTGCCAGACAGTTGCGGATCAGGTTGTTTGTTTCGGTTTTGACCGTAGCCGCATTGAAATATTCCCCTGGGGAGTCGACTTGGATCATTTTTCACCTCAAAATGGCTTGGAAGCGGGTGCGGCACTCCGGCGATCGCTGGGCTGGGAGGATCAGTTTATTATTTTTTGTAACCGTTCCTGGTCTCCGATCTATGGGGTGGATCTCCTGGCTCAGGCATTTACCCGTGCCGCACGGCAAAACGCTGATCTTCGGCTGCTGCTGGCAGGGAATGGCCCGCAGGCTGATTTGATTCGTCACCTGCTCATGCCGGTGGGTGATAAGGTTAGTTTCCCCGGCTGGCTGGACCGTGAGGACCTGCCCGGTGCTTATTGTGCGGGTGATTTGTTTGTTACCCCATCGCATTGTGATGGGTCTTCCATCTCCCTGCTAGAGGCGTTGGCCTGCGGCCGACCTGTTTTAGCTTCTGATATCCCGGCCAACAAAGAGTGGGTGGTGCCTGGGGAGGTCGGCAGGCACTTCAAAGATGGTGATGTTGACTCACTGGTATCACAGCTTTTGGGAATGGCAGCAAAAACAGACCTTCCCCTTTATGGGAAACGCGGGAGGAAGTTGGCTGAAACCCGGGCAGATTGGGGCCGTAATTTTGAGAAGTGCCTAGCTGCCTATCATCAGGCAATTACTTAGCAAAAACCTTTGATTTTTCTCGAAAAACTGCTTGAGAAAAAGAAACTTTGGCACATTTCCCTTTGGTAGAATGGCTGGAATACGATAAAATCCAATTCAGCCGAAATGATTTCATTCAGGACAATCAAAGAAGTTGTTAGTGAAAGCCTTATGAATAAAACATCAACATTTCTTAAAAATTTTTGTTTACCAGGCAAGGATGGCATTTTCTTCTGTGAACTGTGTAACTGCTGCGGTTCCATTGATGTGCAATATGGAGATTAGTGTATGAGAATCCATGTCCCAAGGGATCCTTCGATGGTGGCGATCATCCAGGCGCGCATGGGATCCAGCCGGTTGCCCGGTAAGGTATTACTGGATATCGGCGGCAAGCCCATGCTGTACCGGGTGGTCGTGCGCGCCCGGCGCGCCCAATCTGTCGGCCGGGTGGTGCTGGCAACAACCTGGGATGAGAGCGATGACGCAGTGGCGGCTTACTGCCAGGATCAGGGATTTCCATTTTATCGTGGTGATCCACTGGATGTCCTCGATCGCTACTATCAGGCTGCATG
>JBMCLF010000082.1:0-7193 GCA_048615215.1 Candidatus Brevefilum sp. | reverse complement strand
TTATGACCTTCCCAACCAGGTGTGAACTGCCCCCCAAGAACCTCACCAGATGGATAATTAACGGGTCCGGGAACGCCAATGCCAATACCCAGGATTTTATCTTTGGTGAGATGATTGTGGCGAATGATATCCTCCATCATCACCACAGCCTGATGTAAAACCCTCTCAGGACCTTCGTTGACGTTTAAAAGAGCACTTTCATGTCCAATGATGTCACAGGAACAGTCAGCCACCGCCACATCAACTGAGGTCGTCCCAATATCCACGGCAACCAAAAGACCGAGGTTCGGGTTGATAGTCAGTTTTTTCCTTTTGCTATGATTACCCTGGGTTCGATCTATTTCTTGAACAATCTGTTTTGTTAATAATGCCTTGACTAGGTGCGATACCTTGCTGCGTGAAAACTGTGTTTCGAGCGCAAGGTCGTTTCGGCTTTGAGGGCCTCGTGAAAAAAGGGATTTAAGAATAATCCCTTCATCTGACCTCAAACCAATCCGCCGCCCATCAGGGCGGCGGGAGAAAACATCAGACATGAATCTCTATCCCCTGTTGCCTGGCACTCCAGGCTGCCATCCCAACGATACCCGCATCTGATCCGAGCTTTGCGGTGAGGATTTCAACCTTCTCTACAGGCATTAGAAAGACCCGTTTTTCAACTTCTTTTCGAATAGGATCAAGCAAGAGATCACCGGCTTTGGCCACGCCACCCCCAATTACGACCATTTTTACTCCCACACAGGTGAGTATGTTGGCCACACCAACTCCCAGGAACGAGCCTGCTCTTTGCCATACTTCATTTGCAAATTCATCGCCCATTTTTGCCGCCTTTGAGACGATCGCTGGCGTCAATTTATTCAGGTCATTGTCAATCAATTCCGCAATTTTAGTAGACCAACCTTGCCGGACACCGCGGGCTGCCATGGCAGCTATAGCAGGGCCAGAAGCATAAACCTCAATACACCCACGATTGCCACAACCACAAACTGGGCCAGTCAAATCAACAGTCTGGTGTCCCAATTCCCCGGCTGTCCCACCAAAACCCAGAACCAGCTGGTTATTAACCACCAGGCCACCGCCCACACCCGTTCCAATTGCAAAGCAAGCCATGGAATCAACCTCTTTTCCCGCACCAAAAGCCCACTCACCATATGTGATGGCACGGACATCGTTCAACATCGATACTTCCAGGCCAAGATATTCGCTCATTCTCTCCCCGACAGGGATGTTTTTCCATTCTCCGTAAAGGTTTGGGAGGAAAAGGGTTGTGTTGGTATCGAGGTCGATTACGCCCGGTGCGCTGATCCCTAAACCACCAATTTTCTCCTTATTAATGTCAGACTTCTCGATCAACGCGCCGATCAGGTCTGCCATTCGTCTCAGGACCGATTCAGGTCCTTTTCTTGACTGGGTCGGCATTGAATCCGAGATCAACACCTCACCTGTATCCATGTCAACCAGGCCAGCTTTGATATTCGTACCACCCAGGTCACAACCAACAAAAACTTTCATCGTCAAAACTCCAGAGTAATTTTTTTAAAATATCTAAATAATGCCTTAAAATGAGCCTCATCCCTTTTGAATGGGATGAGGCTTTAATATTTTTTAGTGCAAATAAGGTTTAAGGATATCGCGCGAAATCAAAAAGCCGCGTTTGACGAGTTCTTCAGTCCCTTCAAACTTACGGTCTTCATGTTCAATTGAGACCACATAATCATAGCCAAAGCGATAGAGCTGGCTGATAAAACCGCCCCAATCAACTTCGCCCAATCCAGGCAGACGGGGGATCTGCCAGCCCATACCCAACGAGAGCGTACCGTTCTGATAAAGGCCTTCCCGGTCAATTTCCAGGTCTTTTGCGTGGACATGGAAAATGCGATCGCTGAAATCCCTCACGGCGCGGTAATAATCGATCATCAGCCAAACCATATGAGAAGGATCCAGATTCAGGCCAAAATTTTCATCCGGAATGATGCTGAACATTTCACGCCAGATCGAGGGGGAGAAGGCCAGGTTATTTCCGCCAGGCCATTCATCGTTTGAAAAGATCATCGGGCAGTTCTCAATAGCAATTCTGACACCTTTATCCCCAGCGTAGTGCACAATCGAAGGCCAGATTTCCTTGAACACCTCAAAATTTTCTTCTATTGTTTTATCCTTGTCACGCCCGATAAATGTTCCCACAATCGGATCATCCATCACCAATGCTGCCGCATCAATAACCATTTTTATGTGGTCGATCACAACCTGGCGATGTTCCGGATCGGGATGCAGGGGATTTGGATAATATCCCAAGGATGAAATCTCGAGCTCATTGTCTTCCAGAATCGTCCTGGCTTCATCCGCATCCTCTTGTGTGAAACCGTCCACATCCAATGTGGTCACACCTGCATAGCGCCGGGTGGCTTTGCCAACCGGCCAGCACGCCAGTTCTAGCATTTCAAACCCATTTGAACCTGCCCATTCAGCAACTTCTTTCAAACTTTTATTCGGGAAAGCTGCAGTCATCAAGCCTAATTTCATGTTAGTATCCTCCAATTTCTGCTCGTAAATTTTTAGTAATCAACATCAATCCAGCGGTTTTCTTTGGCGCTCTTCAAGATTGCCTCGTCAACCAGGATGGTATTATGCCCGTCTCGGAATGTGGGGAAATCCGGTTCCGCATCGTAATCACCTGCAATGATATATCGATAAACCGCTGTCTGAAGCTGTTTAAAGGTGTCCGGGAACCCTTCTGTGTGCCCGCCGGGATAGGAAGCCGTCCATCGTGAAGCATCCATCATAAGTGAGGGATCTTTGATAATGATCTGGTTTGGCTCAGGTCGATTTCCGACAATCATCTGATTGGGGACTTCTGAATCCCAAATCAGAGAAGATTCAGAGCCGTTTATTTCAAAGAATAAACGGTTCTTACGACCGCTCGAAACCTGCGAGACCGTCATACAACCCCGGGCACCATTCGCAAATTTCAGCAGTACAGCGGCGTAATCTTCCGTATGGATTTTTTTCTCCTCGTATTCGACATCCACATCCATCTTTCCCCCAAAGGTGTCAATCTTCTTCTTGGGTTTCCGTCGGATTGGCAGGAAGGTTTCAAAATCAGCAAATACTGATTTGATCCGTGTTCCTGTAACAAACGTTACCAGGTCCATCCAATGCGAACCAATATCTGCAATAGCTCTCAATTCACCCCCCAAATACGGTTCAAGACGCCAGTTCCAGTCAGTATCAAGCAGGAGCCAATCCTGAAGATAACTACCCTGGATAATATAAACTTTATCGCCAATTTCACCTGCTTCAATGCGTGCTTTTGCATCTTGGACCAGCGGATAGAAGCGAATGTTGAAATTGACAGCATTTACCAGATTCTTCTCTTCCGCAAGCTTTACTAATTCAGCGGATTCTTCTGCGGTCATCGCCAACGGCTTTTCACAAACAACATGTTTTCCTGCTTCAAGCGTTGCTTTTGCTTGTTTGTAATGCAAGAAATTGGGAGAAGCGATATGGACAACATCAATTTCAGGATCGGCGATTAGGTCCTCCCAGTTGCCATAAGCCTTAGGTACCAGCAAACGTTCTGCTGCTTCCTCAGCCAGATCCTGGGTTGCTTCTGCAATTGCAACGACCTCGAAGCCCTGCCGTCTGATCCCCTCCATATGCGCCGGGCCAATAAATCCGACCCCTATTACGCCCACATTAAATTTTTTTGCCATTAATTTCTCCTTTCATGAACTAATTATTGTAAAAATTTATCGTTGACTGTATTCTGATTTTGCCATATTCATTGCGCTCTTTCAATAAATAATGCGCATTGTGCCATTTTAAGCGCACCAAAGACACCAGCCCTTTCACTCATCCGGCTGTATTCGATCCTCAGGTCACGAGTCGTCATTGGGTTGGCTTCTCTCAAAACAACTTGATGTATCTTTTTAAGAAAACGGTGTCCAATTTTACTGACACCGCCACCAATAAACACAAATTCAGGATTAAAGAAACTAACCAGATCTGTGAGCACTTTTCCAACATACTCTCCAGATCGATCGATCAGATCAAGAGCAGAGATATCGCCCCGCGAGGCAGCTTCTGCAACATCAATTGCACTGAGGTCTTTTCCTTTTTGCATCGACAATTCGGAAAGCAGAACACTCTTACCAGATTCAGCTAATTGATTAGCCTGGTCGCCAATCGCCCTGCCTCCAGCCAAAGCTTCCAGACAACCACTTTTTCCGCAATGACATAAAGGACCGTCTTCTTCCACAACAATATGGCCAATCTCACCGGCGTAGCCAGAGTTTCCTCGATGGATTTGCCCTCTGCAGACAATACCTGCCGAGATTCTATTGCCGATATTCAAGTAAATGAAATTTTGCAATTCCTGGCCCTTACCAAAGGTCTTTTCCCCCAAAGCCATAAGGCAAACATCACGATCGGCCATAATGGATGCTTCAGGAAATTGTTCCAAAAGTGCAGGTATGATAAAGTTTTCATACATTTCGCGCTGCGAGCGATCTGTCTTTTCATTTTCTTCCAATAGGTCAACCGGCCCTGGATAGCAAATGCCAATTCCGCGAATTTTGTCCAAAATTACGCCAGAACCTTGTAAATAGGAGCGAATCCGATCCAGAACAACCGATCCACACTGTTCTGATTGATGTTCAAAAGGAATTTCTTCAATAATGACATCTTGAATATTCAAATCGGAAAGGCCAATTTTGATGGAATTCATCCCCAAATCAAGACCCAGAACATTCCCTGCATCCGGGCTAAACCCTAAAAGCTTTGCCCTTCGCCCACCGCTGTTTTCGGTTTCGCCCAATTCCCCCACGAGATTCTGAGAAATTAATGGTTTAACTGTTTTGGTGATCCAGGCAGGTGAAACCCCCAATGCTTCAGATAAACTTTTTCTGGTATTAGTTTGCGAGAGGAGAAGTTGATGGATCAGAGTCTTTTCATCTGATGTCAAAATTAATTTTTGCTCATTAGCACTCTGGATGATCTTCATCCTCTTATACATCCCTGTCTTTACTGGTGTAAGTTCCTATGATATTATCTTGGATAAATTATACATTGTATTTTCACACTTTCAAGTTTCGCCCACAAAATAACGCAACTTATTTTATTTTGTAAAATTATATCTTGGATTTAGGAGAAACCATGCAACCGAAAGAAAGAGTCATAATTGCGCTCGAACATAAAGAACCAGACCGTGTGCCTATGGCGCTTTGGGGCGGTCCCTACGGACTGGTTGATCCTTTATATGAAGCACTTATCAGCAGGCTGGATCTCGGTGAACCTCTCCCACCCATCCGAAAAGGCCATACCGTCAACCATATGGATGACCGCGTACTTGAAGCGTTGAGCGTAGATACACGCATGATCTGGCCGGGAGCGTCTCCCAGCAGCCCTACACATATTATCGCTGAAGATGATTTAATCTATGACGACTTTGGACAACCCTGGAAGCGCACACACCCCTATTATTCCGCTACGGATGGGATCCTCAAGGATGCTAAAACCATTGAAGAGATTGATTCCATCGTGAAATGGCCGGATGTGAACGACCCACGATGGACCCGAGGCGTTCCTGAACGTGCAAAATCATTGAAGAATAGCGAATATTTCATTATTGGAAGGATGGTTGTATCTCATGGCCCGTTCCAAATGGCCTGTGACCTGCGCAGCATGGAAAATTTTATGATGGACATGATCATGAACCCCGGCTTTGCGGAATCTTTGCTCGATCGTGTGACGGATATCATCTGCGGCCTGACCCGCAATTACCTTGAGGCATCGCAGGGTGTGATAGATATGATCGAACTACCTGGAGATGATTATGCCGCGAATGATAATCTCGTCTTTTCACCGTCCCTCTTTCGCAAAATAATCCGTCCAAGGATTGAGAAGATCATTACCTGTATCCGAGAAATTCAACCTGACATAAAAATCATGCTTCATTCCGATGGTGCTATTGGCAAACTAATTCCCGATTTTATTGAGATGGATATTGATGTGGTGCACCCGTTGGAACCCGTACAGGGAATGGACCCTGCCAAAATTAAGGTGAAATATGGCGAGAATCTCTCTTTCTTAGGCGGTGTGGACATCTCACACGCCATGCCAGGCACCCTTGAGGACGTCCGTGAGGATGTTGACCGCTGTCTGAGAGATCTTGCGCCAGGAGGTGGATATATCCTTGCACCTTGTAATCACCTTCAGGCAGATGTATTACCAGAAAATGTCATTGAATTATATGGCTACGCGAAAGATAAGGGAAATTACAAGTAAAAAACTGTCTCAGTTAATCCTCATTGCTTTTTTCGCCAGCAATATCGCCCCAACCAAGACAATCTTTTCGCCCAATTCGCAGCGGCCGATCGTATAGCGACCTTTATTGCTGATGAACGCATATTTCTCTGTATATTTTCTGATTGGCCCAATCAGAATTTCCCCCAAATTGGAGACTCCACCTCCGATCGCAATTCGTTCCACACCCGTCAGGCTGAGCACATTGGCCAGTCCATATCCCATCGAATCCGCAATTCTGTCAATTTCTTTCAATGCGAACGGATCGCCAAGCCTTGCAGCCTCACCAAGATCACGAGCTGTTATTGATTCATCTCGTTCAGAGCGAACCTGGAACAGTCTGGAAGAACGTGGAAGATAATCGGGAGCATTCAGACGAGACTCGATTGCCCAGCCGGAGCATAAACTTTCAATTTCAACCCCTGCATCTGGTTTGTCGGCAGTCCAGTCCGGTACATAGGTATGGCCAAATTCACCGGCGCCAAAACCCTGCCCATCAAATAACGCACCGCTAATCACAAAACCGCCGCCAATCCCACTTCCCAGATTGGTATAAAAGAAATGCTGGCATCCCTGACCAAAACCTCTCCGATATTCTCCCCATGTTGCTGCATTTGAGTCATTAACCACGATGGCTGGTCTTTCAAAGTGCTCTTCAAACCAATCCTTCAAAGGAAATCCTTTCCAGCCGCAGATTTGGATGGAATCCATAACCCGGCCTTCGTGCGAATTAACCGGTCCGCCAAACCCACAACCAATGGCATCCACATAGCCATCTTCCTGGTCCTCAACGGTAGATATAAATCGTGGAATGTTGTTCACCAACCATCGGCGGATACCCTCTCCCCCCTTTTTTCGATCCACTTTATCTTGATAAGAATGTAGAATTTCGC
>JBMCLF010000081.1:0-7222 GCA_048615215.1 Candidatus Brevefilum sp. | reverse complement strand
GCTGTATTTAAGCCAGGTTTGCAGGTGCGTCCCAGCGGATGCAGAAACGCGAATTGTACAGTCATTTGGGATGGGGAGGAGCCGCTCCAGATGGACCGGATGGTGGTGGATTTTCAACTCAGGGAAGATCTGACCTGGTCTGATGGAACCCGGGTCACCGCAGGCGATTCTGTGTTTAGCTTTGAACTGGCGAATGCCCCGGAAGCACCTGGCCTGCGCTGGGCAGAAGACCGATCGGAGTCTTACCAGGCGCTTGATACGCGAACCATTCAGTGGACAGGCCGGCCGGGATTTACCACAGCCGAAATCAGCAAGTTTTTCTGGAATCCTTTGCCCGCGCATTTGATTGATGGGATAGTGGATTGGGCTGAGCTTGTCAATTCTGACGCGCTGGCCTTTTCTCCACTCAGTTATGGACCTTTTATGATGATGGCTCGAGAACTCGACAGAATTGCGTTCGTTCCCAACCCGAATTATTATGGCACTGCTGAAGGCCTGCCTCTGCTTGACGAGCTGGTTTTTCGCCAAATTGAAGGAGATCGCACCAGCGCAGTTCAGGCTCTCCGATCTGGGGAGTGTGATGTGCTGGATGCATCCTTCGGATGGGAGAATGATCTTGAGCTTTTAGAGGAGGTCATATCAGAGGAAATTGTTGAATTTCAGATGGAGAGTGGTGAAGCCTGGTGGCAGCTTGTCTTTGGGATCATGCCCGCTGAATATGATGATTCTTATAATCCAAACCTGGGAGACAGACCGAATTTCTTTGGTGACCCAGCGGTAAGGCAGGCGCTTGTTGCTTGCCTGGATAGAGAGGCGATGCGCGAAAATTCTCTGGGTGAGTGGGTTCCGCTCTGGCCCAGTTTTTTGCCGCCGGAAGGATCTCACCTTGAGCAAGATGCTGGCATTCGTTTTGATCCCGAGCAGGGCAGGGCCAACCTGGAAGAGGTTGGATGGCTGGACACCAATGCCGATTCTGAAATACCAAGGATTGCAGTGAATGTGCCGGATGTTCCACAGGGCTCAGAGTTCCGGCTTGAATTACTGGTAGATGAAACGGGTTTTCAACAGGACATGGCCGCCATCATCCAAAACTCACTGACTGCATGCGGCATTGGCGTGGATATTCGCACCCTTTCAAATGATGAACTCTATGCCCCCGGTTCCGAAGGGCCATTGTTTGGCCGTCATTTTGACCTGGCATTGATCGCCTGGGATGCAGGGCCGGAATTGGACTGCCGGCTTTACATGGATCAGGCCATTCCTGATCAAGCCAGCCAATGGGTGGGCACCAATATTGCAGGTTTTGCACAACCGGATTATGATCGCGACTGCGCTGAAGCTGGGCTGGCGCTGGACGAAAACCGAAAAACATTAATTCGGGAAGCAGAACACTCTTTCCTTAATCAATTGCCGGCGATACCCTTATTCAGCATACCCAGATTCTGGCTGGTCTCATCTTCGGTGTGTGGGTCAGATATCTTAACACAAAGCAAGGGTAACCTGAATATGATCGAATTCATTATGGATGATAGAAATTGTCCATAAATCAAAAAATGGTCTCGAAAATCAATATTTTTAAAAAGTCATGATATAATTTTTATGTCTATGATCCATGAAATTAATTATATGCACCATCTTTAAAAATTTATCGTCTTGATGGTTTAAAAAGCGGGTCAAACAGCCCCGCTAATTCTTGACGAATAATGGGTTGTATGCTATATTTTTGTTCTAAATGGGAGCATTTTTGGAGATATTTGTAGGTATCTCTATTTTGCTATTCCAGATAGTCAATCAATCAGTTAAGCTTGGTCAAAACAATTGAAAAGGAGGTGGTGGCCACCGACCCAGAGTATTGAATTCGAAATTCCCAAGTAAGATTCAATTCACTAGTTCCTGACAAACTTGTATTTGTTATGGAGGAGAAAATATGAAACGTACTACTGTTTTATTCCTAAGTCTTCTTGTCGTTATGAGCATGGTGCTGGCTGCTTGCCAACCCGCTGCTACCCCGACTGAGGAGCCGACCGAGGTAGAACCTACCGAGGAACCGACCGAAGAGCCGACGGAAGAGCCGACTGAAGAGCCGACTCCTGAGGCTGACCTGGAAGAAATTGTGGCTGCTGCACAAGAATCAGCCGATGCTGCTGCTGCTTCAGCTGAAGCTGCTGCTGCCGCTGCTGAACAGGCGCCCGACGAAGCTGCTGCTGTTGCAGACATGGTTGCCCTCTATGAACCCGTGTCCTACCCCGAAGTTGAACTGGAGACCACGCCCGTTGAGCGCACATCAGATCCAGTGGCATTTCCAGCTGTTCCAGATGCTGCCCGCACGGGTGCATGGCCGGATGAGGTTGTGCTGCTTGAGGAACCCAGCTCCGATGCGGCCGTGAACCGGCTTGAGACGGGTGACATTGATATTTATGCCTATACCGTCAATGACCCAGAAGTCGCTGCCCGTATTGAAGAGTCTGAAGCGATTGATTATTATCCTTCATCTGGCTCCTACAACGAGCTGACCTTTAACCCAGCTGGCCCCGAATTTGAAGACGGCCGGCTGAACCCCTTCTCTGTCCCACGTATCCGCGAGGCCATGAACTACTTGATCGACCGTGAATTCCTGGTTGATGAACTTTTGGGCGGCCTGGGAACACCCCGATGGACAGCCTTCAACACTGCCTCCTCTGATACCGCTGAATTGGCAGCTGAGATCCGTGCCATTGAGATTAAATACGCTCCCAATAAAGAGTTGGCAAATGAGATCATCACTGAAGAAATGGAAGCTTTAGGCGCCGAGATGGTGGACGGCGTTTGGAACTATAATGGCGAACCCGTTGAGATTCATGTGCTGATCCGTACCGAGGATGAACGCCTGGATGTCGGTGACTACGTTGCTAACCAGCTTGAGGATCTTGGTTTCACGACTTTCCGTGATTACAAGTCGGCGGGAGATGCTTCCCCGATCTGGATTGGTTCCAATCCTGCACAGGGCGGCTTCCATGTTTACACCGGCGGCTGGATCACCACCGCAGTCCCACGCTTGCTGACTGACAACTTTGGCTTCTTCTATACATCTCTCGGCCTCCCCTATCCTTTGTGGCAGGCTTATGAGCCCAGCGAACGATTCTATGAAGTATCTGAGATCTTGTACGCATATGATTACGCCAATAACGAAGAACGGCTTGAACTAGGCGCAGAAGCCCTGACACTTTCAATGGAAGATTCGGCCCGTATCTGGCTGTATGATGCCGGTTCCATCACACCTAAGTTGACTGACGTTGGTGTGACGGCTGACATCTACGCTGGTGTGGCTGGCTCTGCACTCTGGTCACAAACTGTCCGTCGTCTGGATGAAACAGGTGCACCGGTGTCTGGCGGCACGATGAACATTGCTATGCCCAGCGTCTTGACCGAGCCCTGGAACCCGCTGAATGGCACGAACTGGGTCTATGACATGATGGCGATTCGCGGATCTGGCGATGAAGCTCTGAAATTTGATCCCTATACCGGACTTGTCTGGCCGCAGCGTATTGAAAGCGCTGAAGTTGTTGTGGAATCCAGCATTCCGATGCGGGTGACACATGACTGGGTTGAACTGTTGAATTCCGATCAAATCGTTGCTCCTGGTGATGCCTGGGCTTCCTGGGATGCCGAAGCGCAAACCTTCCTGACTGTCCCCGAGTATTATACGAACTTACTGAACGACTTACCCGAGAAAGCTGAAGCCGATGTGACTGCTGCTGAAGAAGCTGCTGCGACTGCCCAAGAGGCTGCCGACGCCGCCGCTGCCGCCGCTGAAGAAGCTGCTGCTGCGTCCGATGTTGATGGCGCTGAGGCTGCCGCTGATGCTGCTGCTGAAGAAGCCGCTGCTGCTGCTGATGCGGAATCGGCTGCTACCGGCGCTGTTGACCGGATTGCTGGTTATTCTGCTGATTTCGATGAATATTCAGACATCCTGGCAAACGGCCTGACCGTCAAGCGACTGAGCACGGTTACCTATCCTGACACCCTTTATGATGAGGTCTTCTGGCATGATGGTAGCAATTTCTCATTTGCCGATATCCTGATGGGCATGATCCTGACATTTGACCGGGCAATGCCTGCCAGCGCGATTTACGATGAGAACTATGTACCTGATTTCAATTCCTTCATGCGTTCATTTGGCGCTGTGAAAGTTGTTTCTGTTGATCCGCTCGTTATTGAAACCTACAGTGACGCTACCCAGCCCGATGCTGAGAACTCGGTTTCAGACTGGTGGCCATACTATACCCAGGGTCAGGGTGCCTGGCACAACCTGAACCTTGGTGTGATGGCTGAAGCTGCCGGCTTGACCGCTTTCTCACAGGGTAAAGCTGACCAACTCGAAGTTGACTGGATGGGCTTTGTTACAGGTGAAACCGTTGACATACTGAACGATCAACTGGTTGCCTGGACAGAAGAAGGCTCACTGCCCTACGAACCGACCTTTAGCGAATATGTTGAACAGGACGAACTTGAATCACGCCTGGCTAACCTGGCTGATTTCTATGAGTCCTATGGCCACTTCTGGATCGGCACCGGCCCCTTGTTCATTGAGGCTGTTTTCCCGATTGAGAAATCCGTCCAGATGACCCGCTTCGAACCTTATCCTGACAACGCGGCGAAATGGCTTGGCTTTGCTGAAGCGAAAATTTCCGATCTGGAAATTGAAGGTCCTGCCCGCGTGACGATTGGTGAAGAAGCAGTGTTTGATCTGACGATCACCTTCGCTGGTGAGGCATACCCAACAGATGAGCTGGATAATGTGAAATTCCTGGTCCTGGATGCGACCAATACGGTTGCTACAAAGGGACAGGCTGAACCTTTGGCAGACGGTCAATGGCAGGTCACGCTGACTGCTGAAGATACCTCTGCCCTTACTGTGGGATCCAACTCGCTTGAGATTGTGGTTGTTTCCAACCTGGTTGCCGTCCCGACCTCCGGTTCATTTGACTTTGTAACCGTCGAGTAGTATAAACATTCACTAGTGGAAAAACTGGGGGCGGGGCAAACGCCACGCCCCCAACTTAGTTAATTTACCGATTGATTTTTAGAAAGTGAGACCCTTATGGCTGAAGGTCCCCTGATTGAAGGTTCCCTTACAATTGAGCAAACTGGTGCGGATTCCCGCACTGTTGAAAAACGCCCCAAAGCCGTCTTTAGGCTCTTGCGGTACACTGGCTTAAAATTGATCGCCTTGCTTTTTGCAGTGACCGTGGGGTTGTACCTGACCATTATGGTAGCTAATATGGGCGGCTATGTGGATGAGATCATGAAAGGGCAGATCCAGGAAAGGGTTGCGCTTTCAGTGAGTATGGACCCGGAAATGCGCAATCTTACCAGCGCAGAACGAACCGAAAAGATTAACGCACTTGTTGAGCTTGAAATTCAACGCCTGAATTTGGATGAGCCCTTTATTACCCGTAGTTTTCAGTTTTTACGAGATGCGATGACGCTTAATCTTGGCCGCTCGCAGCAGCTTACCAGCGACACCGGGTCAAGGCAGGTACGAAACATCATCCTGGAACGCTTGCCGGCGACGCTGGTCATGATGACCACGTCAAACTTCTTGTTATTTTTTATCAGTCTATTTTTTGCACTTTATTTATCGCGCCATTATGGATCCTTCCTGGACAAAATGATGATCGCGCTATCGCCAACTTCATCAGCACCGCCCTGGTTTTACGGAATTTTCTTATTGCTCATTTTTGCCGCTGTTTTAGGCGTGCTTCCTTTTGGCGGTATGACTTCAGCTCCGCCGCCAGATGAGACAGGAGCTTATATCCTGGATGTAGGCCGGCACCTGATCCTGCCGGTTTCAGCCTGGCTGCTGAGCGGTTTCTTCTCCAGTGTTTACGGCTGGAGAACTTTTTTCCTGATCTTCTCTATGGAGGATTATGTCGAACTGGCCCGGGCCAAGGGCCTTTCTTCTCGAGATATCGAGCGTCGCTATATTCTGCGACCAACGTTACCGAATATCATCACAACCTTTGCCCTGATGTTGATCAGCCTGTGGCAGGGCGCTATTCTGACCGAGACGATTTTCAACTGGCCTGGTTTGGGACGTATGCTTTACAGGGCAGTCCAAACCTTTGATACACCGGTTATTATTGGATCAACTGTCATTTTTGCCTATTTGCTGGCAATAACTGTTTTCTTATTGGACTTCGTCTATGCCATAGTTGACCCCCGCGTTCGGGTGGGCAGCGGAGGTGCGAAATCATGAAGCGGTTTTTTGAAAATCTTAAACAATATCCCTCAGCGATTTTTGGTTCTGTCCTGATCCTTTTTTTGGTTGCGCTTTCTTTTTACACAGTGATTACTATTCCATATCAGGAAGCGATTTCTCAATGGCGGGGTGGCGAGGGTGTGCGCGAAGAAGTGCCGAAAACAGCGCGACCTATTTACTTCAACTGGTTCACTGCTGAGGATCTACCTAATACCCGCGTCCTGGATACTGCTGCACCCGTTGATGGTGTAGAAAAAGAGGAAGTAGAACTTAGTGAAGATCTAAAAGATTTCAATGTTGCCTTTACTTTTGATTACGATTTTGATGCCTTTCCGCAGGAAATGCAGATCATTATGACTTCAGAATTTCAAGAGAAAGCGCCCTTTGCGACGCTGACCTGGATCAAACCAGATGGCACAGAAATTGATTTAGGGGATATTGTCCTAAAGCCGAGCGAAAGATTCCGTTTCCAGGATCAGGGATTACGCCAGGAGCTGGGCGGCCTTGCTCCAGAAATCGGCTTATTTGCTGAACTCGGCACAGATCCAGTTGAGGTTCAAAAAGGCACGTACGAACTGCACGTGGATACGATCGTCTTCGAAGAGGATGCCGAGTTCGACGCGAAATTCATCCAATTTGGTCAGGTGCATGGGCTGGCAGGAACCGATCACCGCCGCCGCGAGCTTTCCCTGGCATTATTGTGGGGCGCTCCCATCGCCCTTTCTTTTGGCCTGTTAGCCGCTCTGGGTACCACCTTTACGACCATGTTCATTGCAGCGGTGGGCGTGTGGTTTGGCGGTTGGGTGGATGAGATCATCCAGCGCCTGACCGAGATCAATATGCTGCTGCCTTTCCTGCCGTTCCTGATCATGGTCGGCACATTTTACAGCCGCAGTATCTGGGCGATGCTGGGCGTTGTGATCCTGCTGAGCATCTTTGGCGCATCGATAAAAAATTATCGTGCGATCTTTCTGCAAATCA
>JBMCLF010000080.1:0-7374 GCA_048615215.1 Candidatus Brevefilum sp. | reverse complement strand
TGGGGAAGGATGAACTTTTTCCGTGCCCGCCCGGCTCAGGCGTAAAAAGACAGGCCCGCGGTGTTCTGCGATTACCGGGACCCAGGCCTTGATCTCTTGTTCATCGGCCGGGACGATGACCGTCATCCCCGGCATCATGCGCATGATGCCGATATCCATGATGGAATGATGGGTTGGGCCGTCTTTATAGTCCGACAGGCCCGCATAACTGGCGGCGAGCTTGACGTTTGTATTCGCATAGGCGACGCACGTACGGATCTGCTCCAGGGCGCGCAGCGAGAGGAGGGCGGAGAAAGCGTTCACAAAGGGTATGAAACCGCCCAAGGCCATCCCTACGGCTGTGTCCACCAGGCAAGGTTCAGCGATGCCCACGTTGATGAACCTATCAGGGAAGGCTTCCGCAAAATATTTGGACATGGTTGAGCAGGAAGTGTCCGCATCGAGCACTACGATTTCTTTAGATTTTTCGCCAAAGTCTCTGAGTGCTTTGCCAAATGCTTCTCTTTGTGAAATAACGTTCATGATCAAATCCTCCTGCCGATTTCTTGCCTGATGCGTTCCATTTCTTGTTGAGTCGGCGCTTGGCCGTGCCATTCAGATTTATTTTCCATAAAGGACACCCCTTTCCCTTTGATTGTATGTGCGATGATTATTGTCGGCCGGTCATTGATCTGTTTTGCAGCCTCAATCGCCCCAAGGATTTCGTTGATGCTGTGGCCGTCAATCTCCAACACATGCCAGTTGAAGGCCGTCCATTTTTGAGCAAGGGGTTCCAGTGGCATGATATCGTGTACAAAACCGTCGAGCTGTACATCGTTATAGTCCAGAAATGCGGTCAGGTTGCCGCACTGATATTTGGCTGCCAGCATGGCTCCTTCCCAGATGATGCCGCCCTGAATTTCACCATCACCCAGCAATGTATAGACCCTGTAGGGTATGTTTTTCATTCTGCCGGCGATACACAATCCGGCTGCGATGGCAATGCCATGCCCCAAAATCCCGGATGTCATATCCACCCCGGGTGTTTTGAGGATGTCCGGATGGCCCTGGAGGTGACAGTCCAGGTCGCCCCATTTTTCCAGGTCAGAAATTGGGAAATAGCCTTTCCTGGCCAGTGCTGCATACAGCAGGGCCGAGGCGTGGCCTTTGCTGAGGATGAAGCGGTCACGCTCTTCCCACCCCGGGTTCTCCGGGTTTATCTGCATGCTGTGAAAGAACAAACAGGCGACAATCTCTGCTGCAGAGAGCGATCCTCCCGGGTGCCCTGCCCCCCGGCGGTGAATCATCTCCAGTGAGTCCAGCCTGAGCAGATTGGCGATTCTCTGAAGTTTATGCTGATCGACCTCGGCGTGGTTTAATTTGGTTTCATTAGTCATCGTCGTTTTTCCCTGGTTGTGAAGGTGAAATAAAGGTCTTCTTTTATCACGCTGATGCGTTTTGATCATCAATCGGGTTGCAGGAATCTCTTATTTTAAGCGATGAGCTTAAGGTGTAGGTCCTGGGTGTTTCCCCGGATGCGTCGCTTTCTATCTGGCCTAAGAGTAAATCCACAGTCAGCGATGCCATTTCCTCAAGGGCCACGTCCACGGTTGTGATGGCCGGGCAGAACACCTCAAGCCATTCGGCATCGTCCATGGCGATTACGGAAAGGTCCTTAGGGATATCAATCTCCTTCTCCCGCAGTACCCCCATGGCACCCATCAACAAGCGGTTGGATGTCGGGAAGATGGCTGTGAAAGGGTTATTGTCTGCGTCTGCCAGCAATTCACGGGTTGCCTTTTCCCCAAAAGCCCTTGAAAACTCACCTACCTTGATCAAAGCCGGGTTGATGGGTATCCCCTGTTTGTTCATGTAATATCGGTAGCCTTCAAGACGTTTCATGCCGGTAGTCGTCTCCTGTGAGCCCACAAGCATGGCAATCTGCCGGTGGCCAAGTGTATAGAGGTGGTCCAGTGCCTGGGTGACGGCGCCGAAGTTGTCAGCCTCCACACCAAAGAACAGGTCTTCTTCGCGCCGCCGGTTGATCTCAAGGATGGGCAGGCCGGTCAGCGCGAGGCTGCGGATATAGGGCGAGGTCTCCCTGCCAGGTGGGGGGACGTAGATCAACCCGTCGATGTTAATTTTGGAGAATTTCTCAATGTAATCGCGCATGAGATGGGTTTGATCGTGGGTTATCCCGAGCAGCATGGTGTAGCCCTTGGCTTTTAATTTACTCTCGATCTCCTTTGAGAGCGCGGTGTAATACACATTGAGAATGTCAGGAATGACCAGGGCGACTAATTTCGAGGGCATCCCCCTGAGCTCGCGGGCGGATGGGTCGGGCTGGAAGTTCAGGTCTGCAATCGCTGCCTCAACCCGGCTGCGCGTCTCCGCGCTGACGTAATCTTTGTTATTGATCACCCGGGATACCGTTGAAATTGATACACCGGCTTTTTCCGCTAGGTCGTTGATCGTGATTTGCTTCCTTTTGACCATTTTTCTCTGGCTGTTTAGAGTTTTATTTTAGCAAGAATATCTGTAAACGATTTTATATATTTTATCATAAGCCTGAGGTGTGACTCAATGGATCTGGAGTTTTTAAGGTTTAAGGTTTCGACCAAGTTATTATGACCGCCAAAATTCCCCCTGTTTGTTTTATTAATGGAATATTCAGTAATTGGTCTTGTTACGAGTAAAACTTATTTGTGAAAGAGGAATCGATCGTGCACTGGCAAGGTTTGCATGTCTTGGAGGATGCAAACGGGCACCCCGTCTGAAAGTGGGCGGAGACGAAACCTGTGTTTTCAACTTCCGCATGATAAAACGGGCCGTTACTACTGTATCACCCGGGAGATTAAGCTTTTCTAATGGCTATTCCGGCTGCCCAACCGGGATCAAGTACAGCGGGGTTTGTTCCTTTGGCAGTTTCAGCGCTTCTTTAATTTGATCTTCATAAAAGCCGCCAATGGGCACGGCGCCCAACCCCAATGCTACTGCTTGGAGGAGGATATTCTGGGCGGCATGCCCGGCTTCCAGGTGCACGTAAAGCGGGGCGCGGTCCTCGCCGTATTTAGCAATGGTGCGGGCGTAGATGCCTGTGATCACAATCACCAGGGGCGCTTCTCGGACGGATTCCTGCTCCAAAGCAGCTTCGTATAGTCTAGAGCGGAGATCGCCTTCAAGTACCTGGGTCAGGCTGTGTTCCTGGGGGGTGTAATGAAACAGGCCGTCTTCAGTGGCAGTGTAGATTTCCAGCGGGTAGAGTGCGCCGGCAGAAGGCGCTGTACGATATTCAGCGGGGTGGGTGATGCCCTGGGCCGCCCATAGCAATTGCCCGATCTGGGATTGGGACAGGGGTTCATCCTGGAAATTGCGCACGGAGCGGCGCTCAGCGAGGGTCTCTTCCAAAGAGGTGGCGCCATCCAGATCGGGCGCTGGCAGTTGGATGACGTGTATTTCAGCGAGTGAGGTTGGGGCGTGTTGATTGTTAACGTCAACGTGAAAAGCCTGGTCCTGACAGGCAATGGAGAAAGTGGCAATCAGAATCAGGATGAAGATCAGGTTTGATTTTGCTTCTTTTGCCAGCATATGAGCCCTCCTAAATTTTCATCTTGCTTTATATAGATATTATATTCATTTTCCTTTTACTTTAAATGATGCGTCCTCATCCTACCACGAGAGGATACTTTTATATACGCGATTATCAAGAGGATAGAAAAGTATTGTGGATTGCGGCCTGCGAACGACGGATAGAATTCTTTATCCTGTTTCATTTGAGATCATAAAGATGCCATCGCCTGTTAGAATTGGCTGATTTACTTGAAGCGCACCATCATCCCCGGATTCCATGGAGAGATCTTTTTTGTGATCGATCTCCATTGATGTGACATATTGAGTGAAATCGGTGGTGTGACCCAGGATGTGCACCTGACTCACTAGCGCCAGTTTGTCTGTAAGAGCCAGCACTGCCACACAGATGCGGTTATAGAAATGTGTTATTTCTCATCTCCGCGTTTCTATACGATCCCTTCTTTACTACACAAAGTCATAACGTGTGGGCGTTTACCAATACCCGATGTGTGACGCAATAGATTTTTTCACTCGGGTAGATAAACAAATTCGATTCAAAACCCCCTGATGGTATACTGGGAGAAAAATAAATGTGTTCACGTCAGGCCGGAATCATATGGACCCAGATTTTTCTCAAGATGAGTTATTGCGTTATTCAAGACAGATTCTTCTGCCGCAGGTTGGGTTGGAGGGACAGCGGAAAATAAAACAAGCCTCCGTGCTGATCATTGGTATGGGCGGGTTAGGTTCTGCCTCCAGCTTGTATCTGACGGCAGCAGGTGTGGGGCGGATCGGGCTTGTCGACCCTGACCATGTGGAAAGTTCAAATTTACAGAGGCAGATCTTATACAGCACCAACATGGTCGGGGAGTTGAAGACTGACGCCGCCCAAAAACGCTTATCGGACCAGAACCCGCACTGCCAGATTGATGTGTATCCCACGTTATTTACATCTGAAAACGCAGAAAAAATCGCCAAAGGTTACGACATCCTTATCGATGGTACGGACAACCTGCCCACGCGGTACTTGATCAACGACCTGTGCGTGCTCACTTCTCGGCCCTTTGTGTTCGGCGCAATCGACCGTTTTGAAGGCCAGATGGCGCTGTTCAACCCCCCCGACGGGCCCTGTTACCGCTGTGTGTTTGGCGATCCGGCGCCGCCTGAAAACATCCTCATCTCTGCGGATACAGGCGTGTTTGGGGTATTGCCCGGGATGGTTGGTTTGCTCCAGGCGGCAGAAACGCTGAAATTTATTCTGGATGTTGAGAAAACACTCGCCGGGAAAGTGGTGTTGGTCAACAGTCTGGATGCTGGTTTTGAGCATGTTGAGGTTGAAAAAGACAAAAATTGTGCTGTTTGTGGAGCAGAACCAAAAATCACATCCTTAACCGAGTCTTCTTATATTTGAAGATGTTCCTTCTAAATGACAACGTGATGTTTCTGCCTGCATGGAAACCTGGATATCCTAAATCCCTGGTGGGTGCAGATCCCCTGTTCGCGATCTAACTCAAAAGCGCATAATTGAAAGGCGACTCAGGAGAGCACCTCTTCTGATTGGGCTGGTTTGGTTGATAGAATTTAATTTCCATGATAGTATAGTAGCAAGGTCTTAGAAATTCCAACTATTATAAAATTCTGCTCCGATTCAACTCGGCCCTCTGGGTTGGTTGAACGATAAGGTATTGTGAGCAATTGCAATACCTGCCATTGTGCAAAGGAGTTTTTCCTCGTAATTACGAGGATGAACTCCTTTGTTGTTTCTGGACATACTTTTAGGAAAGGAGGACAGGAGGGATTAATTTTATTCATCAATCGTGATCCATTTATCAGTCCTTCAGGAGGAAAATATGTGGTTTTTAAGAATTAATATGTCAGATCGAACACATCAGTTCTCAGAGGTTCCAGAAAAGTATCAAAAGCTGGCGGGACGTGCTCTTACATCTAACCTGGTCGCAGACGAAGTACCACCGCTTGCCCATCCACTCGGCCCTAACAACAAGCTGGTTTTTTCTCCGGGGTTTGTAACCGGAACGACAGCGCCGACATCTTCTCGGATTTCTGTCGGCGGCAAATCACCGCTCACCGGCGGGATCAAAGAAGCAAACGCCGGTTCTCCATGGGCGCAAAAAATTGCAAAAATGGGCATTAAAGCCCTGATAGTTGAGGGGCAGCCTGAAGAAAAAGGGGAATTCTGGGGATTGCTGATCACCTGGGATGAGGAAGCTGGCCAACCTTCAGTGGAATGGTTTGAAGCGACCGAATATGCCGGCCAGGATTTGTATGACATCTATCCCCAGGTGTTCGATAAATTTTCAGATCGCCGGGTCTCCGTTTGCAGCATTGGCCTGGCAAGCGAACATGCCTATGGCAATTCGGGCGTGGTTTTCGATGACATGAACAAACGTCCCAGCCGTTATGCCGGCCGCGGGGGGTTGGGTGCTGTTATGGGCAGCAAGGGTTTGAAGTTCATCCTTTTGGATGACAAAGGTGCACCGGGTGTGGAAATCGCCAATAAGGATCTATTTGACGTCGGCCGCAAGAAGATGGTCGAAGCATTGCGTGAACACCCCATCACAAAGCCCAAGGGCGCGCTCAACTCCTATGGGACCGCTGTGTTGATCAACATTCTCAATGAGGCAGGCGGCCTGCCAACCCGTAATTTCTCAGGCGGCAGGTTCGAAAATGCTGCGAAGACTGCAGGCGAAGCTATTTTTGAGGGCAATAAGGAACGCTTGGGCGAAGAGCTCTACAATCACGCTTGCAGCCCGGGATGCATCATCCGCTGCTCGAACACCTGGCACAAAGAGGACAAAAGCGAGTATGTCTCATGCATCGAGTATGAGTCCGATTGGGCTTTTGGCGCGAACCTGGGCATCGACGATCTGGATGCGATTGGTGAACTGGTCAAACTGTGCAATGGCTACGGCCTTGACACGATTGAAACCGGTGTGACCCTGGGCGTGGCGATGGAAGCCGGCGTTCTGCCCTTCGGGGATAGCGATGGCGCCATCGACTTGGTCCATCAGATGGGCAAAGGCGGGCCGATGGGCCGGATTTTAGGAAGCGGCACTGGCTTGGCGGGAAAACTGCTCGGTGTGACCAGAGTGCCGGCCGTGAAAGGCCAGGGGATGCCAGCTTATGAGCCGCGCGCGGTCAAGGGGATCGGCATTACTTACGCCACATCCACAATGGGCGCCGATCACACATCTGGATACACGATCTGCCCGGAAATTCTCGGTGTCAGCGGCGAGCTGGATCCGCTTTCTCCGGAGGGCAAGGCGGCCCTCAGCCGCGCCTTCCAGGCCACCACGGCCTTCATCGACTCCAGCGGGCACTGCCTATTCATCGCCTTCGCCATTTTGGATATCGCCAGCGGTTATGAAGGCATGATCGAAGAGGTCAACGGTGTGCTGGGGACCGATTGGACCGCTGATGAGATTGTGGCATTAGGTTCGGAAGTTCTTAAGGTCGAACGACAATTCAACGAAGCCGCCGGCCTCAGTAAAGCTGATGACCGGCTGCCTGAATTTATGCACACAGAATCTCTGCCGCCGCATGATGTGGTCTTCAGTATTGATGATGAAACGCTGGACAGCGTTTATGGTGAGTTAGAATAATCGAGCGTAAAACCTCACTGTGATTCAGTTTGGGGCTGTTGAGTTCAGGGGAGCGACAGCCCCGCTGTCGTATACGGGCATTGGTGCAAAGGCCCGTTGATGCCAGTTGTTACGATTGCGACAGCGGCTATAATTTATCTGAGGAATGATGAAAATTACCGTGAAATGTTTTGCCTCCCTGGGCCCGTATGCCCCCAAAGGCGAG
>JBMCLF010000079.1:0-7569 GCA_048615215.1 Candidatus Brevefilum sp. | reverse complement strand
TTGCTGAAGAAAATGTTCATAAAGGGCATGATCAGGCCGGCGCCAATGGAGGTGATGAACATCGGTAAAAGCAGCTTTGTAAGTAAACCGGGGTGTTCTTTGGCGTAGGACAGGGGGGCGAAAATTGATCTTTCGCCAAAGGGCAGCAGGTTTCGGTCTAACAGCAAACGCGGGATGACCGCCAAGATTACCAGCGCGGCACCCACGCCAATCGACCAGGCGTAGGCGGTTGAACTGATTGCGCTGATATCGAATATCCCCCCAAACCAGGAGGGCAGATAGCCGCCAACCCAATCGCCAACAGAAAAGGCCGCCATGCGCAGCCCTGAACTGATGCTGAACAGGTATGTTCGCTCCACTTCGCCGCTGTTTTCCATCAAGAAGGGACCGCTGATAACGCTCCCCAGGCTTGAGCCGATTCCCATCAAGACATTCATGACGATCAACATGGGCACTGTGGGGAAAATTACCATTGCAAGCATGCTTGCGCCAATGACCAGGCCAGAGATGACCAGTGAGAACTTGCGCCCCAGAAAATCCGCAAGGTAACCCATGGGCAGGGCCGAGATCAAAACTGTCATGCTGCTCACGGTGGAGAGCAGGCCCATCAAGGTTTCGTCATAGCCCAGGCTGCGCAAGAAAAAGTTGAAAAGGATGCGGTGAACACCAAACCCTGCGCCGTAAATCATGATGCTGATCAGGTATTTGCGGGCGTTGGGCCGAAAAGCGCGAACACGCTCGATGTATGTACTAATCACACCACCTTGGGTGTGTTTTTTTTCTTTAATTGAGTGCACCAGTTGTCAGTCTCCTGATAAAAAGTGATTTAAATGGGTGATGGTTCCATCCACACCATCCATGCGGATTTCATACCGACGTTCAGTTTCAGGTGAGACTGTTAAGCGGACCAAACCTGCCAACCGTAACTGGTTGAGATGATGAATCACCGTTGGCGGGCGCAGCCGTAAGATCTTCGAGAGTTCGCTGGGGGTTCCAGGTGCTTCAAGCAGGTATCTTAATATCCGTAAACGGGTGGAGTCTGCAAGGGCCTTTAACGCGTTGAGCAGTTCCTCTGGAACGAGGTCCCCAGGCACAAGTGCCATGCCCTTTAGACGGGCGCCGAAGAGCACAAGAGCAGATACCTCATCCAGCCTGTCGAAGAACACAAAGGGTGCACCCCAAAAAGAAGGGGCCAAGATGAGATTTTCAACATCTGCGATCAAATCCAGGCGAACACCAGCAGAAAGTTCTTCCAGTACGCTCAGGACATCCTTCTCCGCCGCAAGTGATCGTGCGTTTTCCAGGGCCTTCTCTTGCGCCGGGATAATGCGGACTTCCTCTTCCTGGTAAAAGTTTTTTACATAGGCTTCCATGGCCTGATAGAGCTTCTCACCAAAAAGTTTCCGATCTGACCAGGCATCAAATAAAGCGCGTAACACTGATTTGGTGGCCCGGCTGGAGGGACGGTAACCTTCTTTAATTTGAGCTTCCACACCAGCGGTGAGTCGTTGCTTGCCCTGAAGGGACATCAAAAAGGCTTTGTATTTTTTCGTGCGCTTGTCCGACTTGTTTCCAAAGACCAGGGCCGGAAGGCGATCTTCCGGCGGCAGAGCTTTGAGCGCTGAAAGCGCTGCAGCGGCGTCTTTGGGCGCCGGTAGGTCATGAATGAATGCCAGGGGGACGTTGATAAATTTTTGCGCTTCTTCCAGTGCGTCCCGCAATGGTATTGGCAGGCGAGAGCGCACGCCGGCAGCCCAGGAGGGCCGCAATCCGAATTCGTCCGGCCGGTGAAGAATCCACAAACTCACAAACAGATCGTATGCGCTGCCTTTGTCCCAGGAGATATTGGGTTGAGAGGTCATTGTTCACACTCACTTATTGATGATTAAAAAAGTCTTGATGCCATTCTAGCCAGGCATCAGGACATTGGGTTCTCAGGACTGTTGTTATGTGCAGGGTGAAGGTTTTCACACTGACTGTCAGGTATTTGCCTGAGTTATTAGATATTAATCTAATAGGTAGGCATTGTCAAGGTTAATTATTTTTAGGATTTGATCTTTTATTAAGATGGCCCTTTTTTATTAATAAGGAGTTTGATGAAATGAATCAGTTAGAACAAATCGTTGCTGCATAATTATTTTGCCTGATCCCCTTCCAGGGTCAAAAATAAACACGATTCCCTCGCCAATTAAAATCCGACATGAACATTGATTTGGCTATTCTGAAGACCCTGAGGTAGGTGAAAAGCGTTGACAGCATGATGCGGCGTTGAAGGCATTTGGGCTATAATGGAGTTAAAGAAAGTTTTAAATTTTACGCAGATCATCCCAATCAGGGAAGCAAAAATTAATGGCTGATGGAAAAATCACAGTTCTGGCGGTTTGCGCTTCTGGTGTGAGCGTTTCATCTCTGCTTGCCCGAAAAATTATTGATTCGCTTGATCCTCTGGACCTCGAAGTGCGGGTGATCCACCTGCTGCCGACCATTGTTGAAGGCTTTATAGCGGAAAATCCAGTTGATTTTATCGTCACAACCAGCCCGATTCCTGGTGAAATTGACGTGCCGGTTATCAACGGTATCCCTCTGCTCTCCGGTTTTGGGGAAGAAGCGGTTCGAGAGGATATCCGGCAAACAGCGAACAAAGTTCTGGGCCGAGAATGAACCATTTTCTTGCCTGATCTGAATGGGAGAATTTAAAATTGCGCTATCTTACCAAATAGAATAAGAAATGTTAGAATCAAGGTCCTTGAAATACCAATAATATTGAGAATCTAAAATGAAATCGTTTGAACGCATGAGAAAAAATTTTCCCAAAGACTGGATCACCCGTGGAATATTGGGCTTGATGGTGATTCTGGCTGTGATCGGCGCTGTTCTCGGATATCGCCATGCCAGGCGCATGGTGGGCAGCACGACCGCCTTTTCCCTGCCCGGGGATCCGGTGATTGCGCCTAATAGAGATGCAAACGGTGACGACAGTGATGAAAGCGATGCTGTCCAGGAGAACTCCGTTGAACCCGGGGTGGAATTGCCCGACCCGGATCCATGGGATGGCACCAGCCGAATCAACCTTTTGGTGATGGGCTTGGACCTGCGTGATACTGAAGGGGAAGATGCCGCGCCGCGTTCCGACACGATGATCCTGCTGTCAATGGACCCCCTGAATAATACTGCGGCAGCCATCGCCATTCCCCGTGACATGTGGGTGCCTATTCCCGGCTTTAACCATAACAAAATCAATACAGCTTTTCGGTTTGGTGAACTTTACAACATTCCCGGTGGAGGGCCTGAACTGGCTTCCCGAACGGTAGAAGCATTCCTTGGTGTTCCGGTGCATTTTTATGTCCAGATCGACTTCCAGGCTTTCGTGGATTTCATTGATCATATTGGCGGGATCAAAGTGACCTTTGATGAACCATATACGATCGACCGGCGCGGGAAATGGAATACCGTCACCCTTGAGCCTGACACCTATGTTTTGGATGGAGAATACGCCCTGGCATATGCGCGTGACCGCAAGTCTGAGGGCGATGATTTTGACCGCTCCAGCCGCCAGATGGAAGTGATCATGTTGATCCGCCAGCGGATTTTGGAGTTTGATCAACTGCCAAACCTGGTGATGAAGGCACCAGCCATTTACGAAGACCTTTCCTCCGGAATTCGTACCAATATGAGCCTCAATCAGATAATTCAACTGGCCTGGAAAGCGCTTGAAATTCCTCGAGAGGATATCCAAATGGTTGTGATTGGGTCTGAACATGTGACGCTTGCCAAATCTCCAGATGGGCTGGACATTCTCCGTCCAATCCCGGACCGCATCCGCCTGCTGCGGGATGAGACATTAAAGTCTGGCGGGGTGCTTGGCCCGGTGGATGAAGGCAATCTATCAGATCGTGTGGCGGAAGAAGCCGCCAGCGTGATGCTGCTGAATGCCAGCTATGAGCCGGACCTGGGTGAGCAGACCGCCGAATGGCTGCGAGGACAGGGGTTTCAGGTGGTTAGCATTGGAACTGCCCAGTCCACCACAGTGTCAACCGTGGATTTGCAAGGTCCCGCCCCTTATGGATTGCGCTTTTTGGTGGATGCCTTTGGGATGACTCCCGGACATGTTGATCACGAATATTCGCCTGATGCCGAAATGGATCTGGTTTTGACATTGGGGGACGATTGGGCCAATAATAACCCCATGCCGTAAGAGGCTGCTTGGCTTGTAAAAAACCAACTCGGCTCCTGGGTAAATCCTGAAAAAACCAGTTTGAGGTGAAGTTGTAATATCTTCCCAATAAGACCAAAAATATGAGATTTGCTTTAATTCGCGATAAGGTTATAATCCGTTTATGCGAAAAAAACGCTGGGATATTCCACAAAAAAAGAATATGCGTGGACTAAAAGTCCTTGTAACCCTCCTTTTGGGAGGTGTGTTACTGATTATTGTTTATTTCTTACCGCCGGTGCATGTTCGCCTTGCACCACGTCTGAATACAATCCGAGCTGAGATTTATTACTTCTTTAATCCACCAGAAAGAATATCATTTTCGCCCACTCAACAGGCAGAGATGGATGATATTGTCAGCAAGACCCGGACCGCAATGGCCCCTACGCCAACTGCAACAATCGAACCTTCGATTACGCCGACAGATTATCAATCCCCAACACCAACAGAAACACCTGCACCAACATTTACAGCCACGCCCATTCCGAGCCAGATGAAATTGGATGGTGTGGTGTGGGAAAATCAAAAATTGTACAATAACTATTGTGGGCCTGCAAATGTATCGATGGCGCTCTCCTATTGGGAGTGGGAAGGGGATCAAACGGTCACCGGTCCCTGGTTGAAACCCAATCCAGAAGATCGAAATATCATGCCTTATGAAATGGCGGATTATGTCAGGCAAGAGACGCACCTTGATGTCATTCTCCGTTATGGCGGGGATCTTGAGACGATCAAGAAGTTCATTGCTGCTGGGTTTCCAGTGATCATTGAACGCGGATTTCAAGAAGAAGTCCCTAATGATTATTGGATGGGACATTATAATGTGATTGTTGGCTATGATGATTTCGAACAAGAATTTATTATCCAGGATTCTTATGTTGGGGAAAATTATAAAAGGCCCTACGATTTTATTTATCGTCACTGGCGCGCTTTTAATTTTGTTTATTTAGTTGTCTTCCCTGGGGAACAATATAACGAAATCCAGGATATTCTCGGGCCTCATATTGATGAGACTTATAACATCCAGGAAACTGCCAGAAGGGCGCTCGAAGAAACTGAACAACTTGAAGGGAACAATTTGTTCTTTGCCTGGTTTAATTATGGCGCAAGCCTGAGACTGTTGAATGATTACTATGGGGCAGCTCAAGCTTTTGATACCGCTTATACTTTGTTAGAAGAGATGTATGAAGGATTGGATCCTTTATATCGGATATTATGGTATCGCACTGATCCTTATTTTGCTTATTTTTATACTGAAAGATATGAAGATGTTTTAACGCTTACAAAAAAAACCTTGAACAGTTCTTTTGTTCCAGCGATTGAGGAATCCTGGGTCTGGCAGGGTCGGGCGAAAGCCAAACTGGGTGATACCGAAGGCGCAATTAAAGATTTCCGAACAGCCCTGGAGTGGCACCCTGGCTGGGGGATAGCCGAGCAGGAATTGCGCAATTTGGGCGTTGAACCCTGACCTTTTTTCGTTGAAATCCCGCCTCAGCGCGGGATTTTTTGTTCTTGTATTTTCATTTGGATTTCAATATCGGTAAAATTAAAATGACTTACCGAATGTTAGATAAACAATCAATTCATAAAAGGAGAAAGATTATGTTCCATAAAATTGCTGACAAGCTCGATCAACACCTACATTTTGACCGGGTGGATGCCCACTGCGACATCCCCTGCGGAATCTACGATCCGCATCGTGCACTGGTCGGCGCGCTGACAGTAATCCGTATGGTTGACCTGATCGATGAAGTCGTGAAAACACACGATCAAATCGAGACGGCAGAATTCACCAACCACATGGCCCGTTATATTGCCGTCAAGGAAGAACATGCTGAAATGGTCAAAAACGAGATCCGCGTGATCTGGGGCGATTTCATCAAGGAAAAACATCTTGAGGATTATCCGCAGCTCAACGGCCTGGTTCACAAAATCATGGCACTCGGTTCAAAGAGCCGCCAGACGGTGGACCGTGAAACCGCCCTCAGCTTGCTGGATGCCGTCAATGAGTTTGCAGAGATCTTTTGGCAGATCAAAGGCATTGAGACCAAGCGGGTGAGTGCTCCTTATTCTGTCAAAGAAGAGATGGTCCTGCCCAAGCTCTAAATTGATCCTCCGACTGCTCAAAATCCGCGGTCACAGCCTTCACCCGGACTTTCGCGAGGGTGAATATGTGCTGGCCGCGGGTTTTCCTTTCCCTTCTGGTAAAATCAGGGCCGGTGATGTGATCGTTTTTCGCCAGCCCGGCTACGGTACGCTGATCAAACGCGTCCGCAGGGTGTTGGATGAAGACCGCGCCTTTGATGTGAGCGGCTCACAAATCCAAAGTGCCGACAGCCGCAATTTCGGCGCGGTGCCGCGTGAGCGGGTATTCGGCAAGGTGATCTGGCACATCCGGCAAAATTAAACCTGAAGGGATCAACTGAGCATTTGAAAGCAGATTTATTACTATTTCTTACGGCAGCCATCTGGGGGTTCGCCTTCGTCGCCCAGCGCGTGGGCATGTCCCATATGGGGCCGTTTTCCTTTAATGCAATCCGTTTCAGCCTGGGGGCGTTGTCTCTGGTACCGCTGCTCCTTTTGCGGCCAGGGCGCGACTGGAATCAAAAAAGTACCCCAATCAAAAAAGTTCTCATCCCTGGCATCCTGACCGGGCTGGTCCTTTTTGGCGGGGCATCGCTGCAGCAGGTCGGCCTGGTTGGAACCAGCGCCGGCAAAGCGGGATTCATCACCGGTCTTTATGTGATTCTGGTGCCCTTATTGGGGCTTCTGTGGGGCAGAAAAGCACATCCGGCTCACTGGGCAGGTGCGATCCTGGCGGTCAGCGGGCTGTATTTCCTATCTGTGCGCGAAAATTTCACCATTTCCGGTTATGACCTGGTTGTCCTGGTTGGGGCCTTTGTCTGGGCGATTCATGTGCACTTGATCGCCCGGTTTTCGGATCAGGTTGGCCCATTACGGCTGTCCGCCTTCCAGTTTGCCGTCTGTGGCCTGCTCAGTGGTGTGACGGCAGTTTTGTTTGAATCGCCAGTTCCTGAAGACATCGCTGGGGGTTTGTGGCCGCTTCTTTATGGTTCTTTTCTTTCCGTGGGCCTGGCTTACACCCTGCAGGTGGTCGCCCAACGAACGGCAGACCCGGCACATGCTGTGGTGATCTTGAGTCTGGAGGGCGCTTTTGCCGCCTTGGGCGGTTGGCTGGTGCTGGGTGAAATCCTTTCCCTTCGAGATCTTTTGGGCAGTGCCCTGATCCTGACTGGCATGCTTATCTCCCAGTTTTTGGGAAATCTTCGCAAGAAGGATCTGCAAGAGCCTTATGCGAAAAAGTTTGATTGAACCAGGGAATAATAACTTTTTAT
>JBMCLF010000078.1:0-7586 GCA_048615215.1 Candidatus Brevefilum sp. | reverse complement strand
ACCCACCTGGAAGCCTTATTTCTATGTGGCGCTTGGGAACCCGGAAAAGTCTGAAGACCTGGCTTTCTTGAATAAGCGATCGCCAAAAACGCATATTGAAAACATTGATTTCCCGATGCTGGTTATTCAAGGACGCAACGACCCGCGAGTGGTCGCCGAAGAATCGGAAGACCTGGTGGCTCATCTGCAAGATATCGGCAAAGATGTGGAGATGCTGCTCTTTGAAAATGAGGGCCACGGTGTTGAAAAATATGAGAATAAGGTGACCTGTTACAATCGCATTTCGGAATTTTTCAGGACAACTTTGAAACCCTAATCTATTACAGAAATATCGGATATAAGGGCAGTGGGATGACAAGCTGCCCTTTTTTAATTAGAATAGGTTTACGAAGGAGGTGGCGCATGGCCTGGCACCAATATGAAAGCCTTGCACGAACTGGGGATCTTGTTCAGCTTTTGGGACGGCGGCATAAAAGTCACTTTGTGCGCTTGAAATCCGGGGCTGTTTTACAAACTCATCGGGGAGAGTTACAACATGATGAGATTATCGGCAAACCCTGGGGAAGCCGGCTTACCTCTCACACCGGGAACCCATTTTTTCTGACACGCCCCGGCTTTGCTGATCTGATCTCAAACATCAAGCGAAATACGCAGATCATCTATCCTAAAGATATTGGCTATGCGGTGATGATCATGGGCATTGGCCCCGGTATGCATGTGCTGGAAGCAGGGACGGGGTCGGGGGCGCTGACCACAGCTTTTGCCTTTTTTGTCGGGGATACGGGGAAGGTAACTTCGTATGAAAAGCGTGAGCAAATGCAAAACCTGGCCCGTAATAACCTCACCAGGGTGGATCTGCTTGATCGTGTCAATTTGAAGTTGAGGGATGTCGCCGATGGATTTGATGAACGCGAGGTTGATGCTGTGTTCCTTGATCTGCCAAACCCTCATGAATATATTCCGAAGGTGAAAGAGGCCCTCAAGCTTGGTGGATTTATTGGGATGATCCTGCCAACTACCAATCAGGTCACCAAAGTTCTGCCTGCTTTACGGGCCAATGATTTTGCTTTTCTGGAGGTGTGTGAGGTGTTGCTGCGGTTTTATAAACCGGATTGGGAACGTTTGCGTCCGACAGATCGCATGGTCGCTCATACCGGATATCTGGTGTTTGCCAGGTCGGTTATGGAACATCCTGAAGAAGATTGAGTGGACTCAAGGACGTATTTATTGATATAGGAAAACTTACGAATGCCGAGTGTGAGGATTATCATAACCTATGCCACATCTTTCCTTTGATGAGATTCGTCAAGCCGTTGAAACTTATCAAATTAAACAAGAGGGATTTTTATCAGAACGATATACATCTGAGCATCTTGATAAATTGCGTCCTGCGGCTGTCATTATCCCCTTGCTGTTGCATGACGACCGCTGGCATGTGCTGCTGACCCACCGCTCTGAAGAGCTGGTCGAGCATCGGGGGCAGGTTGCATTTCCGGGTGGGGCACGCGAGCGTGTGGATAATGACCTGCGGGACACAGCTCTGAGGGAGATGCATGAAGAGATTGGCGTAAACCCGCGCAACGTACGAGTTTTTGGCCACCTTGGTGACCTGCCAATCCTGACAGGATACCTGGCGCGGCTGTTTGTCGGGAAGATCCCCTGGCCTTATGACTTAAAAATCAATTTTGCTGAAGTGGAAAGCGCTTTTATTGTCCCGCTTCACTGGTTGGTGGATCCGGATCATCGTACAGTTCAATATCGCAGTTATGCAGGGCGCGAATTCCCGGTAATCTTCTTTGATCATTTTGAGGGTCATCAATTGTGGGGCGCCAGCGCAGAGATGACATTGGCTTTGTTAGATGCATTGAATTTAGGTGGTTAGGTTTCAGGTTATTAGTTATTAGTTATTAGTTATTAGTTGGCGAGGTGTTAGGGCGTGTTTTGCGAGGTGGACACGATTTTTTATTAAACGAAATATAAAAAAGAGATGCCGTTTTGCGGCATCTCTTTTGCTTTTCTGATTTTTAAGGGGATTACTCTTCTTCGGTTTCGAAGTCCTCTTCTTCTTTTTTGCCTTTTTCGATGACTTCGGGTTCGACATCTTCGTCGAGAAGTTCGGCCATTTCGCCTTCTTCTTCCTCTTCCTCTTCTTCTTCCTCGATCGTCACGTAGGTCACACCGGCGATCAATTCGTCGGGGTCGGTTAGGACGTCGTAGGTATCGGGGAGGTCAAGGTCACGCACGTAAATGACGCTTTCCATGTCTTCAAGGACAGTCGCATCGACTTCAATGCGCTCAGGCATGTCTTGGGGGAGACATTCGATCTCAAGTTCCGAAATACCGGTAACTACAACAGCGGCCATGTTGATTTCGGCTGGCGCCTGTCCGATTAATTCGATTGGGACGGCGGTTTGGAGTTTTTCTGTCAGAGAGACGGCCATGAAGTCCACGTGACGGAGGGTGCCGTAGATGATATCTTTTTGAGCTTCCCGCAAAACCACGGGGTATTCCTGTCCCTCAACATCCAGTGAAACCAGGCTTGAGCCCGTCAGCTTGTTTATGGTTTTGGAGGCTTCGTGCAAATCCAGCTGAATCAAAACCGGTTCGATTTGTTCCTTGCCGATCCGTCCGTAGATGATACCAGGGAGGATACCGGCACGTCGGAGTTGTCCAACTTTTTTGCCTTTTACAGAACGTTTTTGTGCTTCTAATACAATCTGATCAGTCATTCTTCCATCCTTTGAGCGCCTCTCACCCGTATTGCATGGGTTACCCTCGCTCTATGATAAAATTGGGTTGATGGCTGGTAACACTCACCAGCGGCTGGTTATTCCAAGCGATTTTGAATTCTATCCGGTAGGGGTGGAAAGGTCAAGATAATTGAGGAACCAGCCAATAGGTATTCGGTACCAAGGAAACAGGACATTCCTGATTATCTTGAGGAGTACAATTGATGGTAGGTTTAGTAAAAGAGAAAAATAGTGGAGAATAAAATGAAAGCATCATGGAAAATCGTCTTACTGGCGACTCTGACGGCGCTGTTAGGTGGGATGGCAGCCGGTGTGGGCTTTTTTATGAACAAACCCGCAGATCCTACTGCATTTACCACCTTACGCGGTCAAACAGTTGAGATTTACGGAGAAGGTTTATATCAATTCGATACATTGTTTTCTGGCGCGGGCTATAAAGGCCAGGATGCGGTGGCATTATTTTTGGGAGTGCCGTTTTTGGTGGCGTCGATTCTGTTCTACCAGCGAGGTTCTTTGACTGGTCACTTGTTTTTAACCGGTCTATTAGGTTATTTTTTGTATCTTTATTCTTCCATGGCTTTGGGTGCGGCATATAACCCGATATTTCTGGTCTATGTAGCTACTTTTGCTACGAGTCTGTTTGCCTTTGTTCTCAGCTTTAACAGCGCTACTCTGCGGATAGCAGCCCTGGAGGTGATAGATGTGGTCCCCGCCCGGGGCCTGGCGATCTTCATGTTTATCGCCGGTGGGGTGACCCTGGTTGTGTGGGGTGCACCTCTTGTCACTGCGTTAATTCAAGGTGTTCCACCGGCACGTATGGATAGCTATTCTACCATGGTGACCTATGCGCTTGATCTGGCGGTGATCACGCCAGCGACCTTGATCTGTGCTTCACTCTTGTTACGAGAAAACGCATCGGGTGTGGTGCTGGCGGTGCCCCTGTTGACTTTGATCATCCTGCTGGCCCCCCAAATCATTCTGAGCACAATTTTTCAGCAGCAAGCTGGTGTCCCTTTTACGACCGGGGAGATGGTGGGGCCGATCGCTGGATTTGTGGTGCTTGGGATCGCGGCGGCTTGGCTGCTGATCAGAATGCTGAAGGGCGTTTCCAGAATGCCAAATGTTTAAAAGATCGGCGCTAACTGTCTATAAATCCCTTTATAACGGGGATAATTTTCCATGTAGATTTTGTGTGAGGATGAATTCGGATTAAATTGATTCTCGATTGTAAAGAACTCGGCTAAATCCTCAAAGCTGTCAATTTTTCCCAGGGACAACCATGCCAGGGCAGCCGCGCCAATCAAAGATCCTTCACGCTCAGATGGGATGAGGATGGTCTTTCCGAAGATATCTGCTTGTATTTGAAGCATCAATTGTGATTGCAAATAGCCGCCCGTGGCCCTTATTCCATTAATTTTATTTGCTGATGCCTGTAGAATTTCATAGATAGAATAAAGAGCGTAGAGGATCCCTTCCAGTCCGGCGCGGGCGAAGTGTCCCCGGCGGTGCCGGCTGTGCAGGCCGAAATACACGCCCCGGGCCGACTCGTTATAGATTGGTGCCCTCTCCCCGAACAGATAGGGCAAGAAGAGTAAACCATCCGCCCCAGGTTCGATTTGACTGGCAGTTGTCAGCATTTCTCTAAAGGCTTTTTCACTTGAATCCCGCTTCTGTGAGAAATTTTCCGCAAGCCATTGGGTGACAAGCCCCCCGTTGTTCATTGCCCCTCCCCGAACCCATAGATCTTTGGTTAGGGGGTAGGACCAGATGCCTTGATCGGCCTGGCTAAGCGAAGGTGTATTGGCTGTAATCCGGCAGGCGCCGCTGGAACCCAGGGAGGTTGTCACCTGACCGGCTTGATAAGCCCCGGCACCCAGGGACGCCAGCACGCCGTCCATTGCCCCCAACACGATTTTGGGAGGCTGTTCTTCACTGAAAAACAGTCCCGATTGCTGGTGCTTAACTTCGAGTACGGTTGTTGTGGGCAGGATCTCTGGTAACTGAAATTTTTGGATACCAGCGATTGCCAGAGAGCCTTCATCCCAGTTTATCTCTCTCGCGTCCATCATACCCGCTGCACCAGCATTGCAAGCATCGATCACAAATTCACCAGTCAGCCGGTAAATCAGCAGGTCTTTCAGTGTGCAAAAACGCAGTTTCTTTATGTTTTCCAAATCTTGAAGCTTTAACCAGAGTAACTTCGGCAGCCAGTAGCTGGCGTGCATTGGAGCCGCGGTGTGTGCAAATGTTTTCCTTCCAAAGGTTTCAATGATCCATTGAGATTCATTCGATGAGCGCAGGTCGGCATAAGTCAGAGCCGCGTGGATTGGATTGAAGTCTGCATCCAGGGGGACTAGGCTGGCACTGGCGCTTGAGAAAGAAATGGCCGCAACAGAGAGTGATTGCTCTTCAGCCCAGTTCAGCGTGTCACGAATACAGGCTATGGTTTTGTTGATCACTCGCTCTACGTCTAATTCTGCTTTTCCCCGGGCATCTGTCAGAAGATTAACGTTCCTGGAAGATTGTTGCTTGATTTGGAGGGTTGCGTCAACAAGGCAGGCTCTCACACTGCTTGTTCCCATGTCCACGCTGATGATAAAACATTCTTGATTGTCTTTTTTCTTCATCTTGGGTGTGCTCAATTCTATATGATGAGACCAAGCAACTTTACTGTGATTATACTAAATGATATCGCGTTAACCTGGCTACCTTTCAACAGTTCAGTAGCGAGATATTTCTCCTGTAAAGCATTGTTTGATCATGGTTTAGTTAATATTTTGTGTATCCGATTTTCATTCGGGTAAGATTAAATCAAAAGACATAGTAGAAAGGATTTTCTGTATGGGAACTAAAGGACGTCAAATCGTTGGTTTGGATATCGATGAACTGCTTGAGGCACTCAACAAAGCTTATGCGGATGAATGGCTGGCGCATTACCAGTACTGGCTTGGAGCAAAAATCGTCAAAGGTCCGATGAAGGAATCGATCGAAGCGGAATTGATTGAGCACTCAACCGATGAACAACGGCATGCAGACATGCTGGCGGACCGGATCATTCAGCTGGGCGGTACGCCTCTTACGCACCCCAGCATGTGGTTCGATGCCACCACATGCGGTTACGAAGAACCCACCAGTGAGTTCGTGAAAGATCTTCTGGTCCAGAATATCAAGGGTGAACAATGCGCGATCGAAGTCTATCAGGAATTAATCAACATGACTCGCGATAAGGACCCAGTGACCTACCAGATTGTCCTCGAGATTCTCAAAGATGAGGTCATGCATGAAGAAGAGCTTCAGGCGTTAGAAGAGGACCTGCAATACTTGATGATGCAGGGTTCCTGATTTCACCCATAAAATCAAAAAATTTAAGTACTGCGATGATCATGCCCTGGAATATCTAGGGCATGATTTTTTAATCTGATGTAGTTTGTGTTTGTTGCGCTTATCAATGTAGATTCTAGAGTAGAATCTTAAGATAGTTGGTGTGGAGATACAAGGAGATATTTTGATGAAGCGCTTCATGGGCACTTTACCCCTCGTATTTTTGTTTGTGATTTTAATATTCATTTTTTCATCCTGTCAACAAGCTCCAGACCCCGATTTACTGTATGTCAACATCACCTGGCATCAGCATCAGCCTTTGTATTACAAAGATGAAATGGGGATTTACACCCGGCCTTGGGTTAGGGCACATGCTACCAAGGATTACCTGGACATGGCACAAAAGGTGGAAGCGCATAAGGATGTCCATGTTACCTTTAACTTGACGCCATCACTGATACGCCAGCTGAATGACCTGGCAGCAGGTGCCAAAGATATTTACTGGGTACTTGGGGAAAAGCCCGTTTCCGATTTGGCTGAGTCTGAGAAGAAATTTATTCTTGAGCGGTTCTTTGATGTAAACTGGACCAATATCATTTCCCGCTACCCCCGCTACCAGGAATTGCTGGAGAAGCGCTCCAGCGCTGACCCAACCAGCATTGATGCTGCCATGAAAGCTTTTTCTGATCGGGACTTTATGGATTTACAGGTTTGGTTCAACCTGGCCTGGTTCGATCCGGCATATCTGGCTGAAGAACCGCTGCTTACGCTGGTTGAAAAGGGGGAAGATTTCACCCAGGCTGATAAGGATATTTTGTTCACACAAATCCTTGATGTCGTTCAGGAAGTGATTCCCTATCACCATCAGCTCCAAAAGTCCGGACAGATCGAAGTGACAACCACGCCTTATGCTCACCCCATTCTGCCGTTGATCTATGATAGCCGGCTGGCTTTGGTAGGCAATCCAACAGCCAAGATGCCAGAACAAATCTTTTCTTACCCAGAAGATGCAAAAAAGCATCTGGAATTGGGCCTTGCCATGTATGAAGAGAATTTTGGAAAGCAGCCGAACGGCCTCTGGCCGGGCGAAGGGGCTGTGGCCCAGGCCATTGTGCCGATGATGGCAGAGACCGGCCTGCAATACATACAAACGGGTGAGCCTGTGTTGGCTGAATCGCTGGGTATTGAGTCCTTCACACACAATGCTGAGGGATTCGTGCAGGAAGCAGATGAGCTCTACCGACCTTATTATGTGAGTGATGCAGCCGGAAACGAAATCGCCGTTTTCTTCCGGGATTGGTCCCTTTCTGACAATATCGGATTTGTGTACACCGGTATGTCCGGTGAGGCGGGAGCTGCAGACCTGGTGAGCCATCTGGAAGCGATCCAAGCGGATTTTATCGCAAAGGAGATACCTGGTCCGCACATTGTCAGCATCATCCTGGATGGTGAAAATGCCTGGGAACATTATCCGAATGATGGTAATGATTTCCTGAATGCTTTTTATCAAAAACT
>JBMCLF010000077.1:0-7683 GCA_048615215.1 Candidatus Brevefilum sp. | reverse complement strand
GTGTCGCTGTAGGAGGCGGATCAGTGGGTTCGGGGGTTGCCGAAGGCTCGGGTGAGGTAGATGTCGCTGCCGGTTCGGGCTGGGTGACGTATGGGAAAATCTCACAGCCGGATACCAGCAGGGATAGAACGATCAACAGGATAATGGGTGTGTATTTTTTCATAAGTTTTTTCCTTTGCAAGAGATTTTGCAAGTTTCATACCACTCAGAGGGATGGGCTGGACTATAATAGGGAAAACGGCTTGGTTTATTGAAGGATACAGGATGACTGCTTATTTGGAGACGCTGGCTCTGGTGGATATTGCCTTTTTACTGTCAGCCCTGCTGGGGGCGCTGGGGATTTTAATCGCAACAGTCTGGCTGGCGATTGCCGGGGGATTTGGCAAGGAGGGTAACGCTGAAAAGGCTGAGAAAGCGGATGAGGCGGGCTTGGCCCGGATTTCCCCGCTGGTGCTTGGTTTCTTGATGATGTTCGGCGTGGTGGGATTGGCGTTGCGTCAGCTGGTGGATGCGGACCCGTTGTGGGCAGTGCTGGGCGCGCTGGGTGCGGGGGTACTGCTGGTGGGAGTAATTGTTTCGGTGGCGGCAAGGGACAGATAAATCAGTTGAGGGTCAAAGTAAATATTTTTAAACTGAGGTCCTAAAAAAGCAATAAGCCTATTTTTGTTCTTTTAAGATTTTTTACATGAATCAAAAACGGGAATGGATGGGAGTCGAACCCACCACGGCTCGCAACGCGACCCGACACCGGTGTTGAAGACCGGGAGGCCCACCAGGACCTTGCCATTCCCACGGTTAAGCATAACCATGCGGGGGGTGATTGTCAACCGGTTGGGGATGCCGCCTTAGGGCGATTGCAATATCAAAAATGATCATGCAATTGGCGAAAATAAATTGGGGATCAAATCTTTTCTCAGCCTGATAAACCCTCGCTCTCGCCGACGTCATCGTCGACGAAAAATTCCAGTTGAGTATTATAGTTATCTTTTATCTCAGCCTAACTCAGAATGGAACTTCCCTGATGAACAACCCGCAACGGGGACGTTGCGGGGAGCGGATTTTAATCTTTTCGCCAACCTTCGAATTGAATTGGGATGCAAGTTTAAATTTTTCAATTGGATTATCTTTCCATAATGTATACTGACACACTCGCACGGAAGAGAAAGGGAATGGTAAAATTTGGGGGTGAGTGCCTATTTAGGTGCCATTATTTAGGAGACAATCTAACTTATGCCTGAACTGACGCACACCCCCGACTGGGTCAAGAACGCGATTTTTTACCAGATCTTCCCTGACCGCTTCTCCAGATCAGATTCGATAGAAAAACCCACCCATATCGAGCCCTGGGACGCGCCCCTGACGCGCTACGGCTTTAAAGGCGGTGATTTGCTGGGAGTCTACGAAAAGCTGGACTATCTGCAAGATTTGGGAATCAACGCTATTTACTTCAACCCAATCTTTATGTCTGCTGCGAACCACCGCTATCACACCTATGACTATTACCAGGTGGACCCGATCCTGGGGGGAAACGATGTTTTCTTTTTCTTACTTGAAGAAGCGCACCGGCGGAACATGCACATTGTGCTGGACGGCGTATTCAATCATGCCAGCCGGGGCTTTTTTCAGTTCAATCACATTCGTGAGAACGGGGAGAAATCACCCTATTTGGACGGGTTTCGTGTCTATGGATTCCCGATGAACGCCTACCAGGGCAAGCCGAACTATTCCTGCTGGTGGAACCTGCCCGCCCTGCCGCAGTTCAACACCGACAACCCTCAGGTGCGGCAGTTTTTGTTCGAGGTCGCAAAACATTGGATCCAGCGCGGGGTGGACGGCTGGCGGCTGGACGTGCCTTTCGAAATTGAAGACGAATCCTTCTGGCGACAGTTCCGCACTGCAACCAAGCTGCCCAACTCAGACGCGTATCTGGTGGGGGAGATCCCCTCAGAGGCGCAAGAATGGCTGCAAGGCGACATGTTCGATGGGGTGATGAACTACCAGTTCACCGCAGCCTGCGTGGGCTTTTTTGGGGCAGGCAGCCGGGATGAAACGATGATCTCCGGGATGATGGGGTTGCCCGAAGTACCCAGCCTGGATGCGGCCGGCTTTGCCCGGCGCACGAAGGAATTACTGGAGATCTACCCCCGGCAGAACACCCTGGCCCAGCTCAACCTGATGGACAGCCATGATATGCCGCGCTTTTTGAGCATGGTCAGCGGCAACAGAAATGCCTTCCGGCTGGCGACGCTGTTTCAGATGACCTATCCCGGCGCGCCCTGCATCTATTATGGCAATGAGATCGGGATGATGGGCGGACGCGAACCCGAGAACCGGGCACCTTTCCCGTGGGATGAGTCCCGTTGGGATCATGACCTGCGGAATTCCTTTAAGACCTACGCCCACATCCGCCAGTCGAATCCAGTGCTGAGGACGGGCGAATATGTGCCGATCTATGCGGATGGGCGGCGCCTGGCCGTACTGCGGCATCTGGAAGGCGAACGTATGTTGATTGCCTTCAATGCCGATGGCGCGAATTGGGAGCTGAATGTGCCGGTGGACGAACACTTTGAAGATGATGTGCGATTTGAGGATTTGTTGGGCGGGGATGGGGCGATCGTGGAAGATGGGCATTTGCGTAAGGGAACTTTGGGCCCATGGGCGGGTGCGGTATTCAAGCTGGAAAAATAGGCTTTAATTAACACAAATCAAGGTTCAGTTTGTTGTTCCTTTGTTTTTACGGCATCAGGCGATTAAGTTCCAATGCATTCCATGGCGCCTAAGTCCGATTAAACCAAAAGAGACCGATCTTGATAGATCAGCCTCTATTTTTTGTTCTCAGATGGTTGAAGAATTACTCTTCAATAATGATGATGGCTTCTTCGGGGCATTCTTCAACGGACTGGCGAACAACATCTTCATATTCTTCCGGTACAGGGTCAACCAGGACTTCAGCGAAGGGCTCATTGGCCATGCTGAAAACCTCGGGGGCTAAACCTTCACAAATGCCACAACCCAGGCACAGATCTTCATCAACAATTACTCTCATCAGTCATCCTCCTAATAAAATGGTTAATTTTTTTGGTTAATTTATCTAAGGCATGGGCCGAATAATCGAACCAACCTCTGGTTTATCTATGATAGTTTATCACGATAACCGTCGGAATTATACCACAATGATCCTGGTCTGCCAGCCAACACAAATATCAAACCAGAGAGCCCAGAAGGGGCTGTCCATTATAGAACAACCCTTTCCTTTTTCGGTTTTTCGTTTGTTGGTTATTTGCTATTATCTGTTTCAATGGTCATTTCGTAAACAGCGTCAAAAGCTTTAGTGACCACTTCGCAGTCCACAGTTACAGGAACTTCATCGCCCTCGAGGAAGTTAAACTCACTTAATGGCTTTGCGTCCACATGCTGCATGGCGTACAGCGTGGGGGTGACCTCATCTGGAATAACCTGGATGAAAACTCCAATGCTAACGCTTTCCGGCGCCACGATGTAGCCGATCACGGGTCCGGGATGGCTGCCTTCTTCATCCCGTACCTCCTAATTTTTATCTTATACTCCAATTATTATTTTCAGTAATAATACCTATCTCAAACGAAAGGAAATTCAATTTTTCAGTTAGAATTGATTAATCTTGGTTTACGACGCGTTTGTATAAAACCAACCCTTTAAGGCGATGCGGCATTTTCTTTTGATGTCTGGCAAAAAATTCGCTTCTTTGGATGCGTAACGGATTGAAGTGATTGTTCTGGAAATTTGATAAGATGAATAGGTAAATAAATTTACTGAAAGATGGTCTCTGGATGGAGAGTGAAGAATGAAATCAGAGCTGCTAACTGAATTACCTTATGGCCTAAAAGGGGAGGTTTATCGCAGCCCTCTACCGCACAGCCCTTTGTTTGATCCAGATAGGCGCTTGCTGGGTATTTTTGCAGAGGCAGGCGTGGATGTCATTGTGATGCTCACCCCGGAAGAAGAAGTCCGGGATGTCACTGGAAAAAATCCCAAGCAGTTATATGATGGTTTTGGTTTTGAAGTTATTTATGCCCCGGTGGAAGATTTTTCGATTCCAGAGCAAGGCGCGTTCCAGAGGCCCCTCCAGCGGGTTCTCAATGCTGCGCAATCAGGCCAAACGGTGGTGATCCACTGTCACGCCGGATTGGGACGCACCGGCATGTTTGCTGCCTGCCTGGCAAAAATTGTCCTGAGTTTAAGTGGAGAAGAAGCTGTTCAATGGATCAGGCAGTACGTGCCTGAGGCAGTTCAAACAGTCCAGCAGTATCGATTTGTTGAGAACTTTGTATATCAACCGGAGGGCGTCTGATCGTCCGCTGCCCCGGATGAGACCTTTTCGATAACCAGGGTTCCGGCGGGTCCGAGCAATGTTTCTGTATATTCTGTTACTTCTGAGAACTGCATGATTTCCCCCGATTTTCCGATCTCAAGCGTGTCCCCTGCGGTTACGACAGCATCCTGTTCATAAAGATAATAAAAGATATTAACGAAGTAGTTGATCACCGTCTCTTCTTCTTTGGCAGATTCAACAAAAAACGCCAGGTCTGGTACGTCAAAGAGATGATGGCCTTTGGTTACCAACCAGTATCTTTGTTTATCCTTGAAAATACGGACATAACCAAACCAGAGGATAAAGGGGATTTCTATTTTGTATGCTTCAATTTTCTCTATCGATAGAAAGTCAGCTTTAGGGTGGGCAGTCCATGCGGGTTCGTTCACCACACCTAGCAGGTTTTCGTTTTTAAAACTGTATGCTGCCCGATACAGAGCGAGCATTCTGTCGAGGGGATCCTTGCTTTCACCACGATAAACCAGGCTTAAATGCGATTGATGCTGGCGCATGCTGGCTTTTATTTGCGCCTGCCAGGGGGACACGTTGATCGTCCGGTCAATTACTGGACCCGGTAGCGGATTGGACAGGCCGGAAATTTGAATGTGGTGCTCAGCGAAATACAGATTGCCCAGACATTTGTTGGAAGAATGAATCTGCCAATTCATTGAGGGCTCTGTTTGGGCTAAGGCGTCAAACTGGCGTAATCGTGAATTAAGTTTCGCCTGATTTTGAGCCGGGATTTCCGGACTGGCGTAGATCAGGTGCAGAACCGGGGTGAAGCTTTCTGACGTTTGTGGTAGATCGTTCATTAACTGATAGCTCCTTGCTGGAAGAATTTCCTTAATTATGACAGATTTGGCCTGAGCTTCAAAGTATTTAGAAGAATTTTGACATCATCAAAAAGATGCAGAGTGGTAAAATGGGTGTAGTCAAATAAGAAAGGAATAAGATGGAAAAGGAACTCGTTTTTGCTTATCAGCCAGAAAAACGTGACTACATTAAAGCTTCGCGAACGCTGGCTTTGAAGACGGCCAGTTTTATAATTATGGCGATTGTGATCTTTCTGTTAGTCATTGGATCAGCGGTGGTGATTATTTTCCCGAATATTGGGAATGCATCCTGGCGCAGTGCGGCTTTTGTGGGGCTGGCGATGGGTGCTTTTTATCTGGTCAATTTCTGGTTGATTATCCCTTATCAATTGACCAATGCATACAAGCGCAATGAAAATTTGCGCAAGGAACGTAAGCTGACGATCAGCGGTGAAGGGGTTACCCTGCAAATTGGCGAAAGGGCTACCGAATTTTCCTGGGAAAATTTTCAGCGGGTGATTGAAAACAACGGTTTTTACCTGATGATCTATAAAGCTGAAGAACGGGTTTATCTTTTCCTTCCCGAACGAGCTTTTGAAGATGAAAGCTCAGAAAAAGATTTCCTAACCCTGCTGGAGGAAAAGTCTATTTCTGTAAAATAGATGAGAGCAACGGAATTTAATTTCCGATAACTTGAACTGTAATAAATATTTTGGACGAATACCAAAAAAGTTAAGGAGAAAGCATCATGATTGAGACCATCCTGATTTCTGTGGGGATTGGCTTGCTGGCGGTATTATTATTTTTGATTGGCCTGGTTATCCTCAAAACCGGACTGTTCTCTCCACCGCAGCCTGCGGTCGAACCCCGGGATTTTCCCAGTGTGGACGGGAAATCTGTGGCAGAACGGTTAGGATTGGCTGTTCAGCAAAAGACCGTCTCCTATCATGATCCAGAGAAGCTAGACCAGAATGCGTTTCTCGGCCTGCACCGATTATTCAAAACGCTGTATCCCCAGGTGCATGAAAAACTCAAGATGGAAACCGTGAACGATTTAAGCCTGCTCTACACCTGGGAAGGCAAAGACCCGGATTTAAAGCCCATTATGCTGATCTCACATTTGGATGTGGTCCCAGTAGACGAAAGTGAAGCTGGCGGATGGACACACCCGCCCTTCAGCGGTGAACTTGCAGATGGCTATGTATGGGGGCGAGGGACGCTTGATATCAAATCAGGCGTGGTGGGAATTTTAGAAGCCGTAGAATATCTGCTTAAACAGGATTTTCAACCTGAGCGCACGGTTTACCTCGGGTTTGGACACGATGAAGAGGTGGGCGGCGTAAACGGTGCCGCAGCAATCAGCGCGCTGTTGGAATCGAGGGGGGTAGAACTGGGCAGTTTACTGGATGAAGGCGGCAGCGTGATTGAAGGCTTTCTGCCGGGTGTGGACACACCGGTAGGTGTGATTGGAATTTCTGAAAAGGGTTATCTGAGTTTGCGCCTTTCGGCCACAATCGAAGGGGGGCATTCATCCATGCCTCCGCAAGAGACGGCCATCGGCATTCTCTCGAAGGCCATTGCCAGGTTGGAAGACCGGCCGATGCCGGCTCACCTGGAAATTGTAGAATTTTTGATGAGTTATCTGGGCTCTGCCCTGCCTTTTACCCAGCGGATGCTGTTCGCCAACACCTGGTTATTTGGTGGTTTGCTTAAAAAACGGCTGGCGAAATCTAACCTTTTGAATGCTTCCATTCGAACAACGACAGCGCCGACCATCGTGAACGCTGGTGTGAAGGACAACGTGCTGCCCGCGAAAGCGGAAGCCGTGGTCAATTTCAGGCTTCTTCCCGGTGACGATCTGCGCTCGGTTTATGAAATGGTGCTGGAACGGATCGATGATCCCAGGGTAAAGGTCAACCCTTTCGAGGGCGATATGCTGGAGGGAAGCGCAGGTTGGGATCCTTCACCCGTGGCGGATATTGAATCGGTTTATTTTCTGCGGCTTGCCCGCTTAATCAAGGAAGCTTACCCGGATGCGTTGGTCTCCCCTTACCTGGTTTTAGGTGGGACGGATGCGCGCCGCTATAACCCGGTGACAGAAAATGCCCTGCGTTTCACACCCATTAAAATGACCCGCGAGGATTTAAAGAGCGTGCATGGCGTAAATGAGCGCCTTTCTTTCGAGAATTGTGCCCGCATGGTGGGGTTTTACATTGCCTATATCAAAGAAATTAGCAGTCTCCCAGGGGATGTGGACACTTTACCGGATAAAGAAGAGGGACCGGAGACCCCTCAAGAGGAACTCGAAGCTGATATTGAAGATCTGGACGCGGAGTCGGACGCGGAGGAAAAAACAATTTAAAAAGAGTATTTTTTGGATTGGAGAATCTTAGAAATTTGTATCTAAGATTTTTCCATTTAAAAATAATTATTTCCTGGGCGCGATGTAAATATCTGCTTCAATCATTTGCCCTTCATGGAAGTAATGGTGAACAAAATAAAGATTTCCGTCCCGGTCGA
>JBMCLF010000076.1:0-7691 GCA_048615215.1 Candidatus Brevefilum sp. | reverse complement strand
AAAAGGTCGATTTACCGCTCATGTTCGGTCCGGTGATGATCTGGATGATCTCATCTTCCCCCATGGTCACATCGTTTGGGACGAAGCGTTCTGCAGTGCGGAGCTTTTCCACCACTGGATGGCGTCCCTCCGTGATCTCAAGGTATTTTTCCTCTACCACTTCTGGCCGCTGATATCCGTTCAGTGCGGCGCATTCAGCGAGTGAAAGATATGCATCTAGCTCTGCTAAGCTGCGTGCGCTTTGCAATAGTTCATTAGCGCCCTGTGCTAATTCATCACAAACCTGCTTGAACACCCGAATTTCGATTTCATGGATTTGTTCTTCAGCATTAAGAACAAGGGTCTCGTATTCTTTCAGTTCTGGGGTAATGTAGCGTTCAGCATTGACCAATGTTTGTTTTCGAATGTATTCTTCTGGCACAAGATCAGTATTGGACTTGGTCACTTCGATATAGTAGCCATATACTTTGTTGTAGCTAACTTTGAGTGATTTTATTCCAGTGCGTTCCTTTTCCTTCTTCTCCAGATCGGCGATCCATTCCCGGGCATGCTGGGAGGAATCCAGAACCTGGTCTAGTTCTGCAGAGAATCCTTTCCGTATGATGCCAATGTTGGCAAGGGTGGCTGGCGGGTCGTCCTGGATAGCTGCTCTCAAGAGGGCCAGCTGGTTTTTGCATTCCCGGAGATTTGACAGGGTTTCTGTAAGGGCTTCGGAATTGTCCGTGAAAGATGCCTTCAATTTTGGAATTCGGGTGAGGTTTTCTCGCATGGCAACCAGGTCTCGAGGAAGTGCATGTCCAGAGATCACCCGGTTTGTCAGCCGTTCCAGATCATCAAAATCCCTCAGAATTTCTTGCACCTCCGCCCTGAGAAGTCCATTTGCAAAAAAATGGCCTACAGCATCCTGTCGCTGGCTTATTTGTAATACATCCAGGAGCGGTTTGCTGACCCATTGGTTAAGCAGCCGCCCGCCCATCGGCGTGAGGGTTGAATCCAGGATACCTAACAGGGAACCCTCTTTCCTGCCGCCTCGGATCGTCTCAGTCAGCTCTAAATTTCGGCGTGTTTCTGCATCCAATACCATGAATTCGTCCAAGGCATAAGTGCTAAGATCGGACAATAATTTCAAAGATTCACGTTGAGTTTCTTTCAGGTATGCCAGGATGGCCCCAGCAGCCCGAATTGCCATTGGTTTGCCTCGCAGTCCATATCCATCCAGGGTAGCTACTGAAAAATGATCCTGCAAGTTTTCTGTGCAGCGTCCGAGCTCAAAATGCCAGCTCTCAATTTCTGAGAAATGACCAGGAACCCTTTCCGGTTTAGGGAGTGACTCTGACCAAACAATTTCGGAGGGGTTCAGCCTGAAGATTTCAGAACGAATTTGATTGAGAATGTCTTTGCCTTTGATCTCAGTCGTAGCAAATTCACCGGTCGAAATATCCGCATAAGCAATCCCGGCTCGGTTTTCCTGATAGAAGGCTGCTGCCAGATAATTGTTCCTGTGATGTTGCAGCAACCCCGGTTCGACCACCGTCCCGGGTGTGACCACGCGGACAACTTCACGGGACACAAGCCCATTTTCTGGCTCGTTGCCAACTTGCTCGCAGATGGCAACATGATAACCCTTATCGATCAGACGAGAGAGATAGTTCTCTGCTGCATGATGTGGGATACCGGCCATAGGCACCCGCACCCCTTTAGAGACCGGGCGTGAGGTCAGCACGATGTCGAGTTCTCGGGAAGTGATCTTGGCGTCTTCATCAAAGGTTTCATAAAAGTCGCCCAACCTGAAGAAAACGATGGCGTCAGGGTGCTGTCGCTTGATGTCAAGATATTGCTGCCGGAGCGGGGTTACTTTGGCCATAAAATGATGGTTTCTCTTTTGATTGGCTTAATCAATCTTATTTTGTTTGATTATCGTGAATAATTTGGGCCGAATTTATTTCAGGTTCTCCCGGATATAAGCTGAAACTTGATCGAGCGCTTCAGAAATTTTCGATGCATCTTTTCCACCCGCCTGGGCCAGGGCAGGACGGCCGCCCCCGCCGCCACCAACGACCTGGGCAACCTGTTTAACCAGGTTGCCAGCGTGCAGTCCCCGATTGACAAGGTCATCCGTGATCGTGGCGACCAGGATCGGCTTATCATCATGTGTTGACGCCAGGACGGCGATCCCGGATTCATATTTGTTGCGGAATTTGTCTGCCATTTCTCGCAAAGCATCCATACTGGCTTCAGGGAGAGCGGTGCGCAAAACCCTTACGCCCTCTATTTCTTCGGTCTTTTCAAGTTGGTTTGTAAAATTACTGGCGACCTGTTGAGTTTGAAGTTTGTCAATTTCCTTTTCTGCCGAAGTAAGGGATTCGGAGAGGTTTTTTATTTTTGGAAGCAGTTCGCTGGGAGATGTCCCAGAAAACGATCTGCTTCATCCAGGATATTCATGCGCTCACGCGCATATTGATACGCCCGCCAGCCGGTGACAGCCTCGACTCGGCGTATCCCAGCGGCGATGCTGCCTTCATAAGTAATCAGGAAAAGGCCGATGTCGCCAGTTTCATCCACATGGGTTCCACCGCACAATTCATATGAGAAAGCCTCGCGTTCTCCAATACTGATGGTGCGCACGACCGCATCATATTTCTCGCCGAACAGGGCGGTAGCGCCTTCGTCAATCGCTTTTTCAAGCGGTTTCTGAGTGATCCGCAGGGGATGATTGGACAGGATGGCCTGGTTGACCTGGGCTTCAACAGCCAGGATTTCTTGCCGTGTCATGGGCGTTGGATGGTTGAAGTCAAACCGCAGCCTGTCAGGAGCGACCAGGGAACCCGCCTGGCGGGCATGTTCCCCAAGGATGTCGCGCAGGGCTGCGTGCAGCAGATGTGTGGCAGTATGGTTTCGCATGACCTGAACCCGTCGATCCTCATCCACCTGGACAAAGGCCAGATCGCCGGTCCTGGGCTGGCCTTTGACAACTTCCCCGACATGTGCAATCACACCCGCTGCGGGCTTACGCATGTCTGTTACGCGAATGATCCAATTTTCACCGTTAGCGCTTACGATCTGACCGGTGTCAGATACCTGGCCGCCAGCTTCAACATAAAACCAGGTTTTCCGCAGCAGCACAGACACAGACTCGCCTTCCTTTGCCTGTTCCACGGGCTGACCTTCATGGATCAGCGCCAGTAACTCAACGGGTTCGCGGATGGCTTCATAAGGTGTATAGGCCACGCCTTCAGCAGGCAGTTTTCCACTTTCCTGTAATTCCTCCACCAGGTCGGTATAAACATCGACATCTTCAGCGCCCATATCTCCGAAATCCTTGCCGGCGCCGGATGTCAGGCGGTGTGCCGCCATGGCTTCCTGGAAACCCTGGGTATCCACATCCAGCCCCTGTTCCTGGGCAATGTCCCGGGTTATTTCCAGCGGCAGGCCGAGGGTTGCATAAAGGTCAAAGGCTTCTTCACCATCGAGCACCGTCTCACCTGTTTTTTTGAGTTTTTGCAGGCGTTCATTTAATTGTTCAAGGCCTACATTAACGGTCTTCTTAAATTGCTGCTCCTCACGTGTCAGGTTGTCAAGGATGGTCGGAGCGTTGCGCTTAAGTTCTGAGTAAAAATCTCCATATTCGTCAATAACAATCCTGGCGACCTGCGCCATGAAGGGCTCATGCAGATTTAGTTTCATCCCAAAGCGTGCAGCCCGGCGGACAAGCATCCGGCAAATGTAATTCCGACCAACATTGCCCGGTACAACACCATCGGCAATCAGGAATGTTGTGGCGCGGGCATGATCGGCAATCACCCGGTAGGGAGTGAGGTTGGCCTCACGCTCTTCATTGCTGTCGCCTGTCAATTCCTGGACACGATGGATCAGGGGCATGAATAAGTCGGTTTTATAGTTCGATGGGACATCCTGCAAAATCGAGACAATGCGCTCAAAGCCCATCCCCGTGTCCACATGCTTCTTTTCAAGCAGAACAAGTTTGTTTTCTGAGAGCCGGTTGTATTGGATAAAGACATTATTCCAGATTTCAAGGAAACGTTCGCACTCGCCATTGACCCGGCAGACATGGTCCGGGTCATCTTTGCAATTGCAAAAAGCCGGTCCTCGGTCGTAATGGATCTCGCTGTCTGGGCCGCAGGGACCAGTGTCTGCCATCTCCCAAAAATTTTCTTTTCTACCGAAGGACAGCAGGTGATCTTTATCAAACCCTGGCTGGCTGAGCCAGATCTCTGCGGCTTCGCTATCTTCCGGGATTTCATCCAGTTCATCTTTAAAAAAGGTCGCCCAAATCCGTTCTTTGGGAAGTTTCCAGACATCGGTTAGTAACTGCCAGGCCCAGGTGATGGCCTCTTTTTTATAATAATCTCCAAAGGACCAGTTGCCGAGCATTTCAAAGAAAGTGTGATGGGTGTTATCCATCCCAACCTGCTCCAGATCATTATGTTTACCTGACACTCGTAAGCATTTCTGTGAGTTGACAGCCCGAGAGTAGGGGCGCTGGTCTGTCCCGAGAAAGACATCTTTGAACTGCACCATCCCTGCATTAGTGAATAAAAGGGTCGAATCGCCCCCGGGAACGAGGGAGGAAGAAGGTACAAAGGTGTGATTATGTTTAATGAAGAAATCGATAAAATCCTGTCGAATTTGTGCGCCTTTAGGTTTTTCTTGCATGGTAACTCCTGTAGCCATTGCGAATAACGGTAACGAATAAATTATACGATATTTGATTATGCGGTGTGAGAGGTTCTCGCTTCCATGCAATTAAGTGCTTTGAAAGCTGACAAAGTCCACATTGTCGTTCAAATATGAATGGACTGTGTTAAAGAAATTGATGATTAGCGGTTGTGTCTGATCTGGAAGAAATTAAAAAGCTGCCTTTGATCTGGAGGCAGCTCTGATTATTTCAGGAACAAGTTCAGATTTGGCCCGCCCATTCTTTAGCACGTTCCAACTCGCCTTCCACCAGCGGTCCTTCCGTGCCGGTTACGCCAAAGCCCTCACTCTCCAGTGCGACGGAGGCACCGGTGTTGGCCAGCCTTTTTTCGATCTTTTTGTCGGCATATCCAAAGAGGCTGATCATCATACGCAAAAAACCGGAATCAGTTTTATCTTTCGGGATGCGTGTATCAAAGGCTGCTGCTTTCACACCGCGCATTCTGGCTGGATCCAGGCTATTAATAAATGTCAAGATGGCTGGTGTGGGGCGGAATGCCCGGGTGGGAGAACCCACAAACAGAACCTCAAGGCCTTCAAGATCTTCTTCTGAGACGGCGTTTATCTTCCTGGCATTGCCTCCAATGGCTTCAGCGATTCCTTCTGCGATTTTTTCCGTATTTCCGAAATATGAATCATAAACAACCAGTTTTTCTGACATCAATTTATCCTTTCTTGATGAAATTTTTCTTGATATCCATTATAGCTGTATCTTAAAAATTTTAGGAGTTAATTGATTGTTAAATTAAAAACGTCCAGTCGGGACGCTTTTTTGGGTGGCGAATGAGTCTTAATCCAATTTCTGGCGACCTGCCAGGGCACGCAGTAGGGTGTTTTGATCCGCGTATTCCAGATCTCCGCCCACAGGCAAACCCAGGGCCAGGCGGGTGACGCGGACTTTATATTGGCTGAGGCGATCATGCAGGTACATGGCCGTGGCGTCGCCCTCCATGCTCGGATTGGTGGCAAGAATCACCTCTTCGATGTTGTTTTGCTCCAGCCTTGCATACAGTTCTTTAATTTTCAAATCTTCCGCGCCCACACCCTCAATTGGCGAAAGCACGCCATGCAAAACATGGTAGAGGCCATTGTAACCGGATGTTTTTTCGATCGCCAACACATCCAATGGTTCTTCCACAACGCAGAGCAGGCTGCGATCGCGTTGATCGCTGACGCAAATTTCGCACCGTGAGGATTCTTTTCTGGTGACATTAAAACATACTTCGCATAGCCCCGTTTCCTTTTTGATACCAAGCAAAGCTTCTGACAGACTCAGGGAAAGTTCTTCAGGTGCCCGGAGCAGGTAAAAGGTCAGGCGGGAGGCGGTTTTTGGGCCGATGCCAGGCAGACGCGAGAAGGCATCTACAAGGTTTTGTACAGGTTCGGGTAGTGCTCGCATCAATTTCTATAGCCCCAAACCCAAACCGCCAAGCATGTCAGTGAATGGTCCCATTTTTTCTTCGGCCAGTTTGCGAGATTTTTCCAATGCGGCATTGATCCCGCTGGTAATCAGGTCCTGGAGCATTTCGACATCCGCATCCTCAAGCAATTCTGGGGCAATCTTCACAGCCTGGCAGACCTGGTCGCCGGTCATCACAATTCGTATGACGCCGCCACCAACTGTAGCTTCAACGGTTTCCTCGGCCAATTCTGCTTGAGCCTGGGCCATTTGTTGCTGCATTTGCTGGATTTGTGCCATCATGCCGGCGTTTTTACTAGCGGAAGGACGATTATAACCTTTTGCCATGGTGTTCCTTTCGTATAGTGAGTGCTATCTTTTATTCTACTTCTTCTGCTTTGCTGATTTTACCACCCAGATCTCGGGTTGCGGTCCCAACCATTCCGTCGTTATCAATTTGCAGATTGTCTGGGATGGAACTGGTCTGGTTGGTGGTGACGATACATTTGACCACAATCGGATGCCCAAAGGCTTCTTCGAGAACATCGGCTGTGAGGTTGATGTTTCCCTCTCTTTCCATCATGTTTTTGAGGGTGTCTGAAGTAAAGCCCAGGAAAAGAGTGTTTTCCTGTAAGCCAGCGATCTTTGCGGTGTTCAACAATCCTTCCGTTCGTCGGTTGTGCTTGCCGACCGTTGCTTTGATCTTCGGCCATAAACGGTGTAAATCGTTCATTGCAATGTCAGATGAATCTCCCGGTTCAACCTCAACCTCAGGTTCTGGTGAGGTTGGTTCATCAGCATCTTTTGGGGTTTCTTCTGATTTTGTTTTCGCTTCCGTTTCTCTGTTTTCCTGAATACCGGATTGAGGTGGTTGAGGAATGTCTTTTCGATCAGGTTGGGCTGGATCGTTCTTCTTTACGGTTGGTTTTTTTGGTCTTTCTGTTTGCTTGGCGCTGCGGGAAGGCTGGTCTTTCACAGGAGTTCTTTGAATGATAGGCTGTGCAGGTTCCTGAACCACTTTTTGGGGTTCAGCCAGGAATTTAGTAAAGGCAAGTTCCAGTCCTAACCCGGGGTGCCAGTTGGCGTGTTCCTCGATGGTAGCTTCATTAAAGGCTTCAAGCGCTCGCAGTAGTTCTTCCAGGGGAATCTGGCTGGCATGGTCATGAATTTTTGTGCGAACTGCTTCCGACACCTTTATCTGGTCTTCATTCTCCATTTTGTAGAGCAGGATGTTTCTCAGATAGGCTACCAATTGGCGCGCAAGCTGTCTGGGGTCCGTGCCGCCATCCAGGGCCTGGTTGATCTTCTCAAGACCGATGGCCGTATTTTTCTGAATCAGGGCATCCACAATGTCCATAACGCTTTCGCTGGTTGCGGTTCCCATGACCTTTTGTGCCATCTCCAGGTTGATTGTCTCCGCCGTTGATGTCAACTGGTCCAACAGGGAAATAGCATCTCTGAGGCTGCCTGTGGCCTGCCGGGCGATTTCGGAAAACACCGCTTCTTCAACCTGAAGGCCCTCGCTTTCGCTTTTTTGTTTAAGGTGTGCCACGATTGTCTTTATCGGGATAGGTCG
>JBMCLF010000075.1:0-7762 GCA_048615215.1 Candidatus Brevefilum sp. | reverse complement strand
GGATTATGGTTACCAAAAACAAACGGTAACTACTAAATCCATTTCATCCGGCGAAACCGTTCAGACAGATATTAATTTGGATCGTGAAACAGAAGCTGAGCTCTCGGGGACAGTATATGACAACAGCGGGCACGGCTATCCGCTTTATGCAACCTTGTTGTTTGAAACTCCGAATTACAGCGAGCATGTCTTCTCCAATCCGTTTAACGGCAATTACACGATCATGGTCTATGAGAATACGACTTATGATATTACCGTTGTTTCAGAGATAAGAGGGTATCAAAAAATCACGGAAATGGAAATTACGTTCAGCGGGCCTTCTGCAACCCGGGATTTTCAACTGCCGATAACTACAAACTGCACTGCACCGGGCTATGAAACTGTGAAGGGATTGTATGAGTCCTTCCCGCAGGAGACGCTTCCCGATGGGTGGACTGTGGTGGACCATATTGATGCTGGCGTGGTCTGGCGGTTTGACGACCCTGGCCTCCGAATGAACCTGACAGGCGGCAGCGGACCCTTTGCCATTATTGATTCAGATTATGCGGGTACAGTGGCCATCGACACCTCCCTGATCTCTCCTTCGGTGGATATGTCCGGGGAGTCCACGGTCACCCTCTCTTTCGACCAGGATTTTAACGAATGGGGAGGGGGAAACACTGAGAAAGCAGATGTCGAGGTGTCGGTTGACGGGGGTGTCACCTGGAACTTATTTCTTCGGCAAACCTCCGATGTTCGCGGTCCAGATCATCAGGTGATCGATATCAGTACTCATGCTGCTGGCCAATCTGATGTACGGGTACGCTTTCATTATTACGATGCAGAGTTCGAGTGGTGGTGGCAGGTGGACAACATATCCATTGAGCCTTTTTCCTGTAACCTGGTGGATGGCGGGGCCATGGCAGGTTTCGTTAATGCAGCCAATACCGGCGAGCCTGTAAATGAAGCCAGAATCGAGAGCAGCACCTCATATACCTTCTCTGATGAGACATTATTGGATACAAGTATTCCAGATGGTTTTTACTGGCTTTTCCAGGCAATGACATCTGACCCCCAAACGATCACTTACGATGTCACTCGGCCGGCATATTATTCTCTGACAGAGGATGTCACCCTCTCTCAGGATGCGGTAACTCGGATGGATTTTTTATTAGACAGCTTCATTCTTTATTTATCATTACTCATAAGATAAGTTTTTGAACCCCGGGCAACAATAAGTATGGCTTGAGCCGGTATAATGACGGCCATGTCAGATTATTATGCATATCGGGTTGTCACCTTAATTGAATGCATGCAAAATCCGGCAACTTTAGCGTGGTTGGAGGAATTCGGGTTATCCATTCCTGATAGGGTTCCTCCGGGCCGGTACCCGACACCATTGGAAATTCGTGGGGTGATGGAGGCTTTGCCGGGTATCAAGACAGATTACCTTGTAGGGCGTTTGACCTGGCAGGTGACCCTCAGAACAATAAAGGATGTAGGCTGAGCTACGCTGGCAGTCAAAGAATACTCGGGGGATCCAAATATGCCTTACCCATTTTATTTTGTTGGCGGATGGGATGAATTGATCTTGCAGGCTACCGCCGGGCTGGCGAAGATATGCGGCCCGCTCGTGTTGCTGCATGAATCGGGTACCCCTCCGGAAATTGTTTGTTAATCCTCTCAAACGAATGTTCACGATAAATTGATATGCTTAATTTTCTGGGATTAAAAGACCCACAAATATTCTGAGTTGTGGGCCTTTTTTTGAATGGTTGCGTAATTTACGATTTTAGAAATTGGCTAAAAAATCACAATCAGAAGCAAAATCGGGAGCAAGAGCAGCACACCAATGGCGACCAGCAGGCCAAAAACCGCGCCCAGGATGCCAAAGACCAACCCGAAAACCCCGCCGAGCAGGCCGATGACCAGCCCGAAGATGCCTTCAACCAGTCCAACGATTAATCCTACTAAACCTTTTATTAATCCAAACATTATCAATCTCCTTTCAATGCAATATACGTATCAGGCTTAAAAAAGTTGCAAAAGAAAGGGTTGTATCTTAAATGGTTCGGATTTAAAGGATTTATGAGATGCAGGTGATTACACGGCGGATTTAAAAGCCTCTATAGCGCGCTCCCTGGCGAATTGATGCTCCACTATCCGTTCAGGATAGTCCTGTCCCTTACGAAAACCATATCTTTCCGCCTCTTCATCCGTCATTTTCCAGGGTTCGTGCCTGAATTTTTCGGGCAGTTTTTTTAAAGAAGGAACCCATTGAGCAATGAAGGCTCCATCGGGGTCGTATTTTTGACCCTGGAGGATGGGGTTAAATATCCGGAAATAAGGAGCAGCGTCTGTGCCGGTTCCGGCGCTCCATTGCCAGCCGCCGTTATTGGCGGCAGGATCGCCATCCACAAATTTGGCCATAAACCAGGCTTCACCCTCCTGCCAGTTGATCAAGAGGTCCTTGGTGAGAAACGAAGCGACGATCATCCGTCCGCGGTTGTGCATCCAACCAGTTTCTTTTAGCTGACGCATGCAGGCATCTACAATGGGAAAACCGGTTGTACCCTCCTGCCAGGCTTCCAGGTCATCCGGGGCGTCCCGCCAGGGAACGTCTTGATATTTATCCCTGAAGGGGCCTTCCATCACGCTTGGAAAATGGTACAGGATGGTATTGTAAAACTCTCGCCAGACCAGTTCATCCATCCAGGTGCGAATTTCGCTGCGGTCTTCATCATCATCCGCCTGCAGGTAAGCAATTTGTGCATTTGCAAAAGCTTCGCGAGCGGAGAGCAGGCCAAATCGCAGGTAAGGAGAAAGTTTCGATGTGCCGTCCAGATCCAACCGGTCTCGCCGGCTGTGATAATGGTGAATCCCTTCGGAGGTGAATTTCGTCAGCCGACTCTGGGCTTCTTCGGCGGTGCCGGGGAAATCGGGCACAGGTTCATAATCAGAAAGGTCCTGAGAGGTAATATTTTCTGGAAGAGGAGGCAGCGAATCCGGTGCTGGCAAGCAATCGGCTGGCGTTGGCAGGGAGGATTCGTACCATTTGTTTTTGTAGGGTGTATAAACAACGTAAGGGTCGCCATCATCTTTGAGAACGGCTTCGGGACCTCGCAGGGTTACCCCGTGGTATTGATTGAGGGTGAATGTTTTCGCTACTTCCTGATCTCTTTCACGAGAAAAGGGACTGAAATCCTCATGTGCAAAGATCATCATATCCCCCAGCTCCTTGGAGAGTTGTTCAAATGCTTCCAGCGCCGGACCCTGACGAACCACCAGCTGACTCTCAAAATCCTGGAGTTTATGATTCAGGTCAGATAAAGCATGAAGCAAGAAATCCCGACGTTTAGGCGCGGCCTCTTCCATTAATTCTGGTTCGATGATAAAAAGTGGGAGGAGGTGGTCAGCCTCCTGCCGTGCGGCTTCAAGGGTTTGGTTATCATGTAAGCGGATGTCCCGACGGATCCACCAGATATGGGTTTGACTCATGGTTGCTCCTTTCTATTTAATTGTACTGAATGTATGGGTGAAATTAAGCGTTTGTAACATTTTAACAAGAAAGCCGCCCGTAAGCGGGGCGGCGATCTCTATCAGGCCGTAGCACCCTTATCGAATTTTATCGAGGAGGGGTGCCACAGCCATTGTTAAGTAACTACTACTATCTAACATGTACACCACCTCCTCTTTTCGTGGGATTGCAAGTAATAAGAGAAGGGTTATCCTTCTGAAATTGTCGCTAAAGTATGACACACATCAAGTGGTTTGTCAATGGGAAGTAGACGGTGTGTTGAATTGGTCAGTAAACAAGGTTCTTTAGGCGCAGACTGATGATGTGAAAGATGAGTTTCACCTCATCCGGCACGATGTGCCAACTTCCCCTCAAGGGGAAGACTTTTATCCATAATTTTCAGCAGGCGATAAACTGTGTAATGAATAATGATTTATTTAATCATGTGAGATTATAGCAATCTACATAGTTCTTGTTTCTTACAGGACATCTAAAAATTTTTACCTGCTATTCATCACTATCAGGCACCAACTGGCCTTGGTTTATGAAACGGAGCAGGATTCCGGATAGATTGACTCTGGTATAATATTGAGCAGGTTATAGAAAAAGACAGCGAGGATATCTATGAAGTATCGAAAATTTGGTTCACTGGATTGGGAGGTATCGGCCCTGGGTTTTGGTGCGATGCGCTTGCCCATTCTGGATGATGACAGCGGCAAGATTAATGAGCCTCTGGCGATGGAGATGATGCGTCATGCGATTGATGAGGGTGTCAATTACATTGATACGGCATACCCCTATCACCAGCAGCAGAGCGAGCGTTTTGTCGCCAAGGTTTTGCAGAATGGGTACCGTGAAAAAGTACGTCTGGCGACGAAATTGCCTCCCTGGGAAGTAAAAGAAGCAGCAGACTTTGACCGCTTGCTCGAAGAGCAGATGAACCGTTTGGATGTTGAATTTATCGATTTTTATCTTTTACACTCATTAAACAAAGATTCATGGCAAAAGGTCAAAGACCTGGGCGTGCTGGATTGGGCGGAAAAGAGTATCGCAGATGGTCTTTTCGGGCATTTTTGCTTCTCCTTCCATGACGAGTATCCTGTGTTTGAATCAATTGTCAACGACTACGATAACTGGACCATGGCGCAGATTCAGTATAATTTTGCAGATGTCGACTATCAGGCAGGGCGGAAGGGCCTTAAGCTGGCAGCAGAACGCGGCCTGGCTGTGGTGGTGATGGAACCCCTGCGAGGCGGTCGAATTGCTAAAAACCCACCCCCGGAGCCCGTTGCCAAGGTCTGGGCGGAGAGCGATCGAGAGTGGACGCCAGCGGCCTGGGCGTTCCACTGGCTTTGGGATCAGCCTGAAGTGTCTGTTGCGATCAGCGGTATGAATAAAATGTCGGATGTAGAGGAAAACCTGGCTCTGGCCGATGAGGCTGAGGTTGGCAAGCTGACAGATGAAGATCGAGAACTGGTCAGTGAAGCCAGACAGGCTTATGCTTCCTTGGCGCCGATCCCCTGTACGCAATGTGAGTATTGCCTGCCCTGCCCGAGCGGCGTTAAGATCCCCACAATTTTTGAGATGTACAATGATGCGGTGGCCTATGACGCCTGGGGTCATGCCCGCTGGGCGTACAATAACCCTCTCAAGCCGGAGGCAAGAGCCGATAACTGCATTGAATGCGGCGAGTGTGAAGAAGCCTGCCCGCAGAATATCCGGATCATCGAATGGCTGGCCACGGCGCATGAAAAGCTGGCAGAACCGGCTCAATAAAAAGACGAACGAAAAAAAGGAGAGCAAATCCCGGTGGTGATTAATCGCCGGGATTTTTACAACTTCAATCAAATTCGTACGTATGTTATATCGTTGAGTGGATTATCCTTTAAAAAGTAGATAATTATTCATGACCATCAAGAATGAACACAAACTGCAAAACACACCAAAAGAGCCATACTGGCGTTGGATTTTTCTGGGAATCGCGGTTGCCCTGACGGCTGTCTGGTTGTTCCTCACACCGGAAGGCCTCCTGGGAAAAGCTGAAGCAGTGGGCTATGCCGTTTGCCATCAGATCGATGTCCGCTCTTTTCATTTAGGTGATCGCCCAATGCCGTTATGTGCCCGCTGTTCGGGAATGTTTTTGGGGGCTTTATTGGGAATATTTTATCAAGCGCTGCAGGGTAGGAAAGGAAAGATGCCCCCATGGCCGGTTTTGATCCTTTTTGGATTGTTTGCCCTGAGCTGGGCTTTTGACGGCGCTAACTCATTTTTGATGCTGGTCCCCCAATTTCCTTCACTTTATCAAACGCAGAATTGGACGCGCCTGCTCACCGGAACGGGGATGGGGCTGGCAGTGGCAGCGATCCTGTGGCCCACCTTTGTGCAGACGATGTTTCGGCGCTGGGAAAAAGCTTCTTCTCTGGGTAACTGGAAACAAATTGGCGGTTCACTGCTGGCAGCAGGGCTGTTGGATGTGCTGGTGATGGTGGAAAACCCGGTAATCCTGTTCCCATTGGCGCTATTAAGCGCTGGCGGGGTGCTGTTGTTGTTGATTATGGTGTATAGTGTGGCCTTGGTAATGATCTTTAAAAAGGAAAATACTTACCAGAGTTTTCGCCAGTTGTTTATGCCGCTTACGGGTGGATATATTGTCGCCCTGATGCAGATTGGTGTGATCAACCTGTTGCGTTACCTGGTGACGGGAAGCTGGGGAGGGTTTAATCTGGAGCCGTTTTCCGCTATAATTAGTGTACAACAACACATTCAAAGGATTTTACAATTATGGATATTTTAGCCGCTTTTGGACTTTCAGCCAGCGCCGGATTGAACGCTTATATTCCCATGCTGGTTGTCTCGCTTTTAGCCCGGTTCACAAACTTGATCACACTTTCAGAGCCCTGGCAGGCGCTTGAGAGCTGGTGGATCATCGGCTTGCTGGCTGTATTGTCATTAATTGAATTCTTTGCAGACAAGGTGCCTGCCGTCAACCATATCAATGATGTTGTTCAGACCTTTATCCGACCGACAGCAGGAGCAATCTTATTTGCAGCCAGTGCGAGGGTGATAACTGAGATCCACCCAATAATCTCCATTGCGGCCGGCCTTCTGGTGGCAGGCAGCGTCCATGCTGTAAAGGCGGCAGCGGTTCGCCCGGCAGTTACCGCCACATCCGGCGGATCGGCAAACATCCCGGTGAGCATCCTGGAAGACGTGATCTCCACGACTTTGTCTGTGCTCTCGGTAGTACTGCCGATTGTGGTTGGGATCGTATTGTTGTTGCTCGCAGTTTGGGTTATCTGGTGGCTTACACAAAGGACAATGCGTCAGCCTCCCAAAGCCTGAGCAGCGCTGTTCGGATTTTTTAATTATTCAGGGAGAATGATATGTCAGGACAATTAGAAAGCAAGCAGGAACGGCCTTTTTATGGCCCACAAACCTCATCTTTGGCGGTGGTCAGCCTTGTTTTGGGAATCGCAAGCTATTTTGTGATCCCATTGCTGGGGGCCATAGGCGCGATTATCACCGGCAATCTTGCACGGAAGGAAATCCGGCAAAACCCGGAGACCCTGTCCGGTGAGGGAATAGCGAAATGGGGCATGATCCTTGGATGGGTCAATATCGGACTGAGCGTCATAGCAGGTTGTTTTGTGGTGTTTATCGTTTTGATGACCTTGCTGGCTGCCTTAGGAATTGCAACTGTTCCTTTTTTGATTATTCCTTTTGCAAACGGCGGTTTTTAAACATTTGTTTGTATTAACTATGTGATTTAAGGAGAAAGCTGTGACGGAAGAAACTTATGAAGTGGCGGAATCAACTGAAAAAAAGGGGAGTCAAACACTGTGGATCATCCTAGGAATTGCAGCAGTAATCTTGATTTGTTGCTGCTGTGTGGTTGTTTTAGGCGCGATGGTCGCAGGGATCATATCTTTCTCTGCTGACCCATTTCGATATTTCAGCCCCTTGCTCAGCCTGGTTTAATTTTTTAGGAAAGCCTTAGGGGGATTATTCTGAAAAATTTAACTGATTACTATTTATTTTTATGTTCGTGATCTCGGCTCGCAGAGGCGGCGCGCTACACACGTGTCGCCTCCGCGAGTTAAAAAATAGCATTACGATAAAGGAAAAATCTCGAGTTTTCTGTTCTCTTAATAATTCTTGAGATTGAGTTACAGCTGGAAAACGAACGCTTGCCACATTCAGGACAGCCCAGAAGTTACTTCTATAATTTCGGGCCGACCTCAGCCCCTTGGAGGTCAGGTCTTACCT
>JBMCLF010000074.1:0-7792 GCA_048615215.1 Candidatus Brevefilum sp. | reverse complement strand
ATCTGTTCGACTTATGGCCTGGTAGGTCCAGACCAGCGGTTGTATGAACGCCCTGATGAGCCAAAGCAATATAAACCGGTCTATTATTCGGTCAGTAAAGCGGGCGTGCTCGGACTGACCCGATACCTGGCAACTTATTATGCCGGAAAGCCCATCCGGGTGAATGCCCTCACCCCCGGAGGAATTTATAATCAGCATGATGAAACCTTTCTTAAGGGCTATTCGGCGCGGACCGTGATGGGACGCATGGCAGAACCGGATGAGATGAATGGCGCGATAGTTTTTCTGGCGTCTGATGCTTCATCATATATGACCGGTGCAAATTTGATTGTGGATGGAGGTTGGACGGTATGGTAAGCCAGTCAGAAGTTTTGGCCCTGATCCCAGCCCGAGGAGGATCTAAAGGCATCCTGCGCAAGAACATTCGCGATTTCGCTGGCCACCCGCTTATTGCATACAGTATTGCAGCAGGGCTACAAGCCGGGTTAGTAAACAGAGTAGTTGTCTCAACGGATGACCCCGAGATTGCTGAAATTGCGAAGGCGTATGGCGCAGAGTTACCATTTCTCCGCCCTGCCGAGTTGGCCCGGGATGAAACCCTGGATTTGCCAGTTTTTGAACATGCCTTAGAATGGTTCAAAGAACATGAAAACTATGAGCCCGACTTTGTGGTGCAATTGCGTCCGACTTCGCCAATTCGGCCCAAAGATTTGGTGGATCGTGGCATTGAATTACTGAAAGAACATCCAGAAGCCGATTCTGTGCGAGGGGTCGTCCCAGCGGGTCAAAACCCTTATAAAATGTGGTCTATCAGCCAGGATGGCAAGCTTAAGCCTTTATTGACAGTCGAAGGCATTGATGAACCCTTTAATGCCCCCAGGCAAAGCCTGCCCAAAGTATTTTGGCAAACAGGACATATTGACGTCATCCGTTCAGATGTGATCCTGAGAAAAGGTTCGATGACGGGAGAAAACATCCTGCCACTTCATATTGATCCATCTTATACGGTCGATATAGATACTTTGCGAGATTGGACCAGATATGAGCTATTGGTAAGAGAAAATGAATTAGATATGGTGTATCCAGGCAAAGCGCCTCGCCCATGGCCAGAAAGGGTCTCCCTGGTTGTGTTTGATTTTGATGGGGTGATGACGGATGATCGTGTTTGGGTAACTCAATCTGGCCAGGAGAGTATTGCGGCGAACAGAAGTGATGGTATGGGGATTGAGATGTTGCTGGATGCTGGTTTCAGCGCGGTCATCATCTCTACAGAATCTAATCCTGTTGTTGCAGCTCGTGCGAAAAAATTGGGTCTGCCATATTTTCACGGTGTAGGAAATAAATCAGACGTCTTAAAGGTATATCTTGAGAAGGAAGGGTTCCTTTCTGAAGAGACGATCTACGTTGGTAATGATGTCAACGATTTACCATGTTTCCCAGTGGTTGCTTGTGCGATAGCAGTCGGGGATGCGCATCATATGGTGAGAAGACAGGCGGACCAGGTACTCAAACATCCCGGCGGTCACGGGGCAGTACGAGAAATCTGTGATATCCTTTTGGATCGTTATCGATAGTTGCAAAATAGAAATAAAAAACAACAAAGGAGCGATCTATGAATCGTGAGATAAAAATTGGAAAAAACATCGTTGGTGAAGGTCACCCAACTTACATCATTGCTGAAATTGGCATCAACCATAACGGCAGCGTTAAAATTGCAAAAGATTTGATCAAGGCATCTTTTAATGCCGGTGTAGATGCAGTTAAATTCCAAAAACGTACACCGGAGCTTTGTGTTCCGGATCATCAAAAGAACCAGATGCGGGATACTCCCTGGGGCTATATCTCTTACCTCGAGTACCGTCATAAAGTGGAATTTGGACAGGCGGAATTTGAGGAAATTGATGCTTATTGCAAATCGTTGGGCATTGATTGGCTGGCCAGTTCATGGGATGTCCCCTCCCTGGAATTTATTGATGGTTTTTCACCGCCGGCCCATAAGATTCCATCCGCTATGCTGACAGATCATAACCTCCTGCGTGCCATAAAGGATAGCGGCCGTCCCGCTATCCTCTCAACCGGGATGTCCACCATGGAGGAGATCGATAAGGCAGTTGAGATCCTGGGGCTGGAAAACCTCCTGATCTGCCATACCACCAGCAGTTACCCATGCCCGCCGGAAGAATTGAACTTAAAAATGATCCAGACACTCAAAGAGAATTATGACTGCCCGATCGGTTATTCAGGGCATGAAGTGGGTTTAGTGCAGTCCGCCCTGGCAGTGGCTTTGGGCGCATGCCTGGTTGAACGGCATGTGACTCTCGATCGGGCGTTGTGGGGTTCAGACCAGGCGGCCTCCGTTGAACCGCAAGGGGTGCAGAAACTGGTTAAGTACATCCGCGTGACAGAGAAATCCATGGGCGATGGGAAGAAACGGGTTTATGAGAGTGAACAATCTTCATTGAAGAAATTGCGACGGTACAGCGAGTGAGATACGGTGGCCTCTAATGAAGCTGATTGAACACGCTAGACATTTTTTGAGGGAACAGCCCCTCCGGAGAACGATCAACCGGGATATTAAGCGGATAGCCCAGTCGGTTAACAAGGCTGCGCCAAAATCAGATAATAAAAAAAAGGTAATTTCCTTTAATGCCTCAACCCGACTGGTGGGACTGAGCCTGAACGCGGCTTTTGCGATGCTTACGGGATGGGCCTTGCAGCTGCAGGGCGTCCAGGTGGTCAACCTTGTGTGCCAGCGCGGGATGACGCGCTGTGTTTTAGGAACCGATCAAAATGATGTTCACCGCTTCCCACCCTGCGCCAAGTGCCTGACACAATCTTCGGCGATCTATCATAAAGCGAAAATCGCCCAGATGGACTATTTCCCGAGTACGGACCTGGCAAAAGCACTTCAGAATATGAGCCTCGAGAACCTGCGTAGTTTTAATTATGAAGGACTTCCTCTTGGGAAATTGTGCCTGCCCTCCATGCGATGGATACTTCGCCGCCACCATCTGGAAGATAATGAGGACACACAAATCCTCTACCGCCATTACATTCTTTCCGCTTATAAGGTTGCCAACCATTTTGAGTTAATAATGAGTAAAGTGCAGCCTGACTCAGTGATGGTGTTTAACGGCATGCAATATCCAGAGGGGACTGTACGGTGGATGGCTCAGCAGGAGGGCATACCGGTTTACTCTCACGAAGTGGGCATGCGGCCTCTTTCTGCCTTTTTTACTGCTGGTGAAGCCACTGCGTATCCGGTGGATATCCCGGATGATTTCCAACTTTCCGAAGCGCAAAACCAGCGGCTGGATGAGTACCTTTCGATGCGATTTAAAGGTGATTTCAGTATGGCCGGTGTGGAATTTTGGCCCGAAATGTCCGGTTTGGATGAGGATTTGCTTGAAAAGATGAAGGCATTTGAGCAGATTGTGCCGATCTTTACCAATGTCATTTTTGACACCAGCCAACCTCACGCCAATGTAATTTTTCCTCATATGTTCGCCTGGTTAGATCGTGTTTTGGAAGTCATCAAATCCCATCCGGAAACGCTGTTCCTGATCCGTGCCCATCCGGACGAATTCAGGCCGGGCAAGGTCAGTCGGGAGAGCGTGACCGATTGGGTGTTGGAGAACCAGGTAGATTCCCTGCCCAACTTGGTGTTTGTCGGTCCAAATGAGTTTTTCAGCTCTTATGAGATGATCCAACGGGCGAAATTTGTGATGATCTACAATTCCACCATCGGAATGGAAGCATCCATCATGGGCAAGCCTGTGCTTTGTGCAGGTAAAGCTCGTTTTACACAGCTGGAGACGGTGTTTTTCCCGGGTACTTCTGAGGAGTATCTCCGAGTTTTGGAAGAATTTTTAGTTAGTGATGAGGTTGCTGCGCCGGATGTGCACCAGCGCAATGCCCGACGTTTTCTCTATTACCAGCTTTACCGCACTTCGCTGCCTTTTGATCGCTTTCTCGAGCCAGACGGCATCTGGCCTGGTTTTGTGCAATTGAAGGAATTCGGCTGGCAGGATTTGCTGCCAGAAAACTCAGCAACACTGAAGACAATTTCAGAGGGAATATTACAGGGGGAAGCGTTTTTGCTGCCGGAAGATTGATTTAATTATTTTCTATGTTTGAATTCTTCCCGAACAATTAACAATTTCCCGGGTTTGGGTGTGATTCCCATTACGAATATGGTTTATGGTCGAATAAACCGGAATGAAATTTTGGGTGAGTATGGTGCAGTCAGACCTCACAAACTGAGCGTCGGGTGCAGGTACCGGACTGGTTCTAACAATTCATCTATTTCATGTTTTCATTATGAGAAGGTTCTTCTTCTGTGTCCCTCAGGAGATAGATCGGCCGGTTCTTGACTTCCTGGAAAATATAGCCCACATAGATCCCGATGAAGCTGACCACCGTCGTGAGGGTGCCGCCCACGATTAGCAGCATGAACATCAACGAACTCCAACCCGGCTCCAATTGAGGTTGATTTCCGGTCACCCAGAAGCTGAGCACATAAATGGCCTCAAGAAGGGCCAGAAAATAGAACAGTCCGCCGATGGCCAATCCGATGTGCAGAGGCACGAGTGAAAATGAAAAAATGGCATCACCAGCAAGTTTGAGCATTTTCTTTAGCGTATATTTCGATTCGCCGCCCAAGCGAGATTTGGGCGTGTAGGGCAGGATCACCGATTTAAATCCCACCCAACTGATCATCCCCCGCAGAAACCGGTGATACTCCGGCATTTTTTTCAGGCCATCAACAACCTTGCGGGAGAGCAGTCGGAAATCAGCGGCATTGGGGGTGATATCCAGATTGCCGATCCGGTTGATAAGCTGATAGAAGAAGCGTGAACTGACCCTCTTAAAGAAAGGTTCTTCTGTTCCCACCTGTCGCTGGCCGATGACGATGTCGTATCCTGCCTGGAAAAGATTGAGCATTTCGGGGATCATCTCAGGTGGATTTTGGCCGTCGCCATCCATGGTGATGATCACTTCGCCTTCAGCGTGGTCCAATCCGCAGGTCAACGCTGCCTGATGGCCGAAGTTGCGGCTGAGAGTTAAAACTCGCACCTGCGCATCACGGTCAGCCAGGGCTGCCAGCACTTCCGCGGTACCATCATCTGAACCGTCATCCACATACCAGATTTTTGATTTGTTTTTAAGTGTATCTAGGACAGCAGCAAGTTGTGCATGAAAGTCATTAATGATCTCGGATTCGTTGTAAACTGGAACCACAATTGAGATTTCAGGGTAATTATTTGATTTCATCGAATGCGGTACACCTCCCAACCATACCGGAATTCCCGGTTATCGATAACAGGATCGGGCTCTTCACAGAACCCAATATCTCCTAAAAGGGGGCACATCAGGACTGGCAGATTGATATTGCACATCCGAAAACTGCCACGGATTTGATTCAATTCTGTCAGGCGGTCATCCATAACACTAATGATGTTTTCTCGCCAGGCAATGGTGAATTTTTCTTGCATACCGATGCGAACGATCAGGTCTGGCTGGTTACGGATATATGGAAGCACAAGAATGCCCTGTGAATAATGATGAAGCCCGCCGAGGGTCTCCAGGCTGACGAAATCATAATGGATGTCATGGCGAGCGTATTGATCTCGTAAAAAACGTTCGCTATTGATCACATATTCGTTCTCTGCATCCATCCCGATGAATGCATCACCGTTTTGGTGAAGATTTTCATTGAGTCTTTCCAGCATTTCCTGGTTGGCACGATCGATAATTAGCTGGGTTCTCGCATGGGTGTAATAGTTTGGAAACGTCAGTAAAAGCAAAACTGCAGCAAGCGCCAGCAAGGTTTTCGGGATCCAATTGGGGGAATTCTCTTGCTGTAAAGCAGTTTTGATGACTGGTGCGATCAGACCGATTAATACGCTAATACCGATACTGAATGGCAGTAGATAATAGACCTCTGTGAACTCCCAGGGGATGAGTGCGACGATCCAAATCAATACCCATACGAGCCAATTCAGCAAATGCTCACTTTGATTCATTAAAGGTTTGACCTTCGAAAAATAAGCGAGCACGGCGACAATTGCCAAAGGAAGTAAATAATGGAAATAAAATGCATAAAGGGTGAGCCACCGTGCGAGCTTGTTGATCAATGACATCAATGACAGGTCATAGTGTTCGGTATAAGTACCGCCGGTTATCGATGGGCCTGACCAACCATTGCGCAGGAGGAGTGATGTTACAATCGCTGCTATGATGACACCCACAAAAATTAAATACGATCTTGTGAACGTTTTTGAATTTATTCTTTTGTCAAAAAAACCAAACCCTGCCCAAAGAACCGCAATTGGCAGCATCACCATACTGGTTTCTTTGACCAGCAATGCGGCTAAAATACTAAAAAAAATCAGTGAAATTACAGGCCATTTTGGTCGATTGCCAGAAGAATTGTTTAATTTTTCAAATCCGATGAGCGCCAGGAGGACAAAAACCATTTGTAAGGGCTCTCCCTTTGAGAGCGTATAAAAATTCTCAACGATAGGCACTGATGAAATGAAAACCAGACAGGCAAGCAGTGCCTGCCATGGCTTGCCACCCATTTGCTTTATCAAGGTCCAAATTTGGATCACAAGAATCAAGAAAAGGACGGTGTGACCAAAAAAGAACCAGAAGGGTGTTGCCCCAGAAAAGGCGTATATCAGCGAGAAATATCCCCAATAGAGGGGTCTGAAGCGGCCTGCCTGCAGGTCATGCTGCATCCTGAAATCGCCAGCCATGATCTTGCGAACTTCCGCCAGCATGGCACCATCATCCAATAATCCAAATTGAGGGGATGACAATCGTGGGATCATCAGCAAAATAACAATCAAAATTGGTAGGCTGATCGCGGCGATCTCGAGGATTTTTTTTCGTTTCATTGATGTCAATTGTATCTCCAAGTTTTCTAAATTATAATTCAAGATGAAAATTGCCTTTTAATGACATACGATAATATTGCTCATGATCCAAAATGTTAAGAGAGATAGCCAATGACCTCAAATAAAGCAGCAACACCAAAAATTGTGGCGCTGGTACCCATGCGACATCATTCAGAGAGGGTACCGGGCAAAAACTACCGCTCACTGGCTGGCAAACCTTTATACCATCATATCCTTGAGTCCCTCAAGTCGGTTCCGGAACTCGATGGCATACTGGTGGACACGGACAGCCCAGAGATCATGGAGGGTTTGGCAGAGCATTTTCCAGGCGTTGAAAAGATTGAACGGCCCGAGGTTCTGCGAGGAGATACAGTCCCAATGAACGAGATCCTGATCCATGACACCGGGCAGGTCGATGCGACTTATTACCTGCAAACCCATTCGACCAACCCTCTCCTGCGACCCGAGACGATTTCGGAGGCGGTCAAAACTTTCTTGAAGGCTGTACCGGAATATGATTCCTTGTTTGGCGTAACCCGATTGCAAACCCGGTTGTGGGATCAGTTGGGGAGGCCGGTCAACCACAATCCCAATGTGCTCTTACGCACCCAGGATTTGCCGCCCATTTATGAAGAAAATTCATGCCTGTATATCTTTACACGTGAGAATTTGCTCACTCGCCGTAACCGGTTGGGCGGGCGCCCCATGATGTTCGAGGTTCCACCGGTGGAAGCCTGGGATATTGATGAAGAACTGGATTTCACTGTGGCAGATACCCTCTTTCGCCAGTTTCACGGCGGCGCTCATACGCAGCAACAATAAAATAATAAGGAGATTAATATGAAAACGGTATTGGTTACAGCACCGTATATCCTGCCGGAAATGGTCCG
>JBMCLF010000073.1:0-7857 GCA_048615215.1 Candidatus Brevefilum sp. | reverse complement strand
AGCTTTAATTTTTTTATTATTGGTTTGGCCATCCCATGCCATGGTAACACTCATATTTGAATCTTTCCATTTTATCCCTCAAACCAGCTATTTGTTTTTAATAATGAGTGGGATCGGAATTACTTATATATTTTCTGAACAGAGTGAATATCGAGAAAAGATTATATTGTTCATGATCATTTTAGCTTCAATTGTTATTGCACTGCTGGGTCAATATAAAGCACTGTTTGCCTTTGGTGCACTATTGTCTGTTGTTTTTTTGTCAAGTTTACTGATTGATGGCAACAGGAGTACCGTTGCAAGATTACAAGTGCTGCCGATCACCATTTTACTGGCGGGTGCTTTATTGTTTGGAAACGGTTTTACATTTCCGGCAAAACGACTGGGGCAATCTGAATCAGAACGAGCGGTCCATATGCTACAAAGGAATTTTCCAAAGGACTCGAACCTCATGGCTTATTTTCCTCGTCCTGCTGTTGCAGCAAAAATGAATCACATATCCTTCCCAAATCAAATAACAACCCTGAATGAATTTATTGACTATTTGATTGCGAATAAAATAGTTGCTGTTTATGTCAATGATGCATTCAATTATCCGTCAGAATTATTTCGAGGTGATGATTTTAAAAGTACGAATTGTTTGGACGTTCTCTACAAATCGGAGAGTGGCGATATTAGAATTTATCAAACAGATTTTTCTTGTGATTTGTAACTTGATTTGTTTTGTAAATATTAAGGAAAGAAAATGAATAAAAAAACTGGGAAATCTCCGTTTGGCCAAAGAATCTCAGATTTCTTGATTAGACTGATCAAATCTCCAGCGTTTTACGTTTATCTGGTGGCTGTGGTGATCTACCTGCCGTGGTTTTTCCCAAATTTAAATGATATTGCCCCCTGGGATGAGACTTATTACATTGTAAGCGGGAAGGAGATCCTTTCGGGTGATCTGCCTGGTGCCTTTCCTGGCGCTTTCGGCAGGCTACGTTTTGCTGCGAGGTGCCATTACGGGTGACTTTGAAACGGGCATGAGCTTTCATTCCTACACTGCTTTTGAACAGGGCCAGGAAGTGGCCTTGCCTGATGCTGAGGCACGCTTTGACGCTCCCACGGAGAGCTATTACGTAGCACGGGAGTTATTCGGCACACCGGAAGAAAATGAGTATTCTGTTTTCAGGGCGATTGAGCGCAACCCTCAGGCGTATTTCACCAGATTGAAAGCGGTGCTGCGAACACTGCCCGGGCTGTTCCTGACAGCCTATAACCGCCGGTACGCAATCCCGCTGGCGTTCTTTGCGCTACGCGGTGTCATTGTCCTGCTTCAAGAGAAGAAATATCCACTGGCGCTTTTACATGTAGTCTGGATATTTCCGTTAAGTGCGGGCGTTGCCCGGACATTGGTCAGGGTGGGATATTTCCGCCTGTTTTATTTTGTGTTGTTTTCATTGGCGATTATTGGTCTTCAAGCGCTGCTTCAGAGTTTTAAGAAGAACAGGGAAGGTTTGGTTTGGGCGTTTATCTTTGGGTTGGTTTTGATTTCCGCGTTTATCTTTAATCAGCCGGGCATCCAGATGAGCGCGACCGTCTTCCTTTGCTGGCTGCTTCTAACCCATCAGCTTTCAAGAGCTTCGAAGAATTACCCGGGCTGGCAGTATATGGCCATGCTCTTGTTGTTAGCCTCAGCCTACTTACTGAGAACAGGAGAGCTCATTTTTACGCCGCGCACATTAGGGCAGGATCCAGCTGAGCAAGCCGCCTTTGTTTTGCGAGAGGCAACTGAGCCGGACGATAGTGTTCTCACATGTACCCCATCGGTTGTGTTCCTGGCCGACCGCCAGGTGGCGAATTTTTGCGGAGCGGATATCCCGGAGTTTGAAGATTCTGACGCTTTTATTGACTGGATGCGCGGCCAATCCTTTGACGCAATTTATTTAGACAGGGCTTCCCCCGGGATTTTCCGACAGCTTGTCCTGGATCAAAGAGGCAAAGCCCTGGAGCAGGTTTTTATGTCTGAGGGCAGTGAATCTTATGTGTTTCTGCTGAGACAAAATGAGTGAATCGACCTGCAAAGCCGATTTTACAGCGCTTCGACTGTATTCTCAGTATAATAAATGCGCAATGTATTGGTGAATAATCGTTGCAGATCTTGTTTTTCAAAGGATTAACCGGTTAATTTATGGCTACGGACCCTAAAGTTTCCATCATCACGCCTTCTTTCAATCAGGCTAAATTCTTGCGACGGACGATTGAGTCTGTATTGTCTCAAGATTATCCGCAACTCGAATACATCGTCATTGACGGGGGATCTGCCGATGGCAGTCTGGAGATCATCCGTGAATACGCCAATCGGCTTTCCCATTGGGAGTCGATTCCTGATGAAGGCCAGACAGATGCTATCAATAAAGGTTTCGCCCGAGCCACAGGCAAATACCTGGCGTGGTTAAATTCCGATGATGTCTACCAGCCGGGTGCGCTCTCTGAGGCGGTAGAATTTCTTGAGGAGCATCCTGATGTGGGCATGGTTTACGGCGATTGCACGTTCATTGATGCCGAAGACAGGACGATCGGACGTTTCCCCGCTGCTCAAACGGATTACCACCGGTTGCGGCGCGGCTACGTGCATATTCCCCAGCAGGCCTCTTTTTTCCGGGCTTCGCTGTGGGAGACGGTTGGCCCTCTGGATCCCTCTTTCTATTTTGCCATGGATTATGACTTGTGGGTCCGGCTGGCAAAGGAAGCCCCCCTGGTTTACCTGCCTGACCACCTCTGGGCCAGCTTTCGTCTGCATGGGGAGGCAAAAACAATTTCCGCGGATGCACGCTGCTGGCCGGAAATGCTGCGGGTGCATTACCGCGAGGGCGGGCGGTGGCTTTCTTCCATTGTGATGAAATATTACCTGCGGAAGCTTGCTGCGCCGATCATCAATTGGCATAGGGGTCAAAAAATTAAAAACCATCAAAATAAATCGGGAAACTGAATAAGGCAAACCTTTAAGTAGCCAGATACCTGCTCAGAATTTGGTATATTTATAAACGAGTTCAACCGCGTTGCTCGTATAAACCACTGTTCTTTAAACAACATGAGGAGCGCCAGCATCGGGTGGAGATCAGAATAATGATAAAATTTATTTTTGATTTGATTGCTTCCATTTTTCTGGCTCAGCTTCCTCAGCACTTTTCTCAATTGTTTTTTCAACCGTCCCACCAAAAAAATTCCTGATAATCAGGTAGACATCAATAGTGGTTCGGTCTCACTCAGGAGGATTTGAAAGTGCAAGATAATTCGACACGACGGCCGATCGGTTACTGGCTGATTGTCCTTTCCGGATTGGTGCTTTTTTCCGCTGCTCTAATTTTCCTGCTTGCTCTGGCAAGGCACATGCGCTTGAGTGGTGATGATTATTGTTACAATGCTGTCCTGTCACAGCGGGGGTTTTTTGGAATGTAGATCTATTCCTATACTGATGTCTCTATGTATAATGGCAATCGTTATAGCCTGACGTTCTTCTCTGGCTTGTTTGGTCTGTTTCCCATCCATGGGAATTTCTTACTTGTCACCATATCCCTGCTAGCCTGGTTGGGTGGGGTTGTGGTCCTGCTGCGAAGGATCACCAACAGGTTTGGTTTTCACCCCTCCGGGCTCGAATTGTTTTTAATTGCAGAGGTGTTCGCCAACCTCATTCTATGGAGTGCGCCGAGTTTGAGTCAGAGCTTTTTTTGGCGATCGGGGATGCTGCCTTATTTTCTGCCGCTGGTAAGCGGCACCTGGGTTTTGGCTTTTGCTGCCTCCTTGGGAGAACAAACCGAGAAGCGCTGGTTGAAAGCTGCGTTAATTTTCTTTGGGGCTGCGATCGTGGGTGGCTTTTCGGAGACAGGAACTGCGCTTTGGGGAGGGTTCTATTTCCTGGTCTTAATTTGGCTTCTCTTTGATCAATGGCTTAGGGAGGGCAAACTGGCATCGCAGTATCTCTTGCCAGCAATTGCGGCATTTCTGGGATACACATTTGCGGCAGTTTTATTGGCGGTTTCACCCTCAACGTGGCTGCGTCTGGCCTCGAGTCCCGAACCGCTTGATTTCGGCAGGTTGCTCCCCCTGCTTGGCTGGAATATCAGGGTTTATTTGTGGATTAATTTAATGCGACGCACCTGGATGGTGTTGACTCCTTTCCTTTTTGGATTGGGTGCGGGTATTGAATTACTTGGAGTCCAGTGGCAGAATGGCAAAAAACAAGTCATCCCACCGAATTTTTTGAAGTTAATTGGCTGGCTTGTTTTGATTGGAGCTGGCACGCTGATCTTAATCGCTGCGGTCATGCTTCCTGTAACCCTCATACAATCAGATTATCCACCAGACCGTGCATTAATCCTTGGTCAGGCTGTTCTGACTGGCTCACTTATTACATGTGGCATTCTGGTCGCTGGCTTAGTGGGATGGCTCGTCCGAAAGGTGCATCTGCAATTTGTCTTCTTGCGAAAACTGGTCATTGGATTAAGCTTGCTGTGTATCTCGACCACACTACTGGCCCCATTGGGAATCATCAAATTCGGGGTTGAAAAGTGGTCTAAGTACAACCGCTGGTCGCGTTTATGGGATCAGCGCCATATCAGGCTGGTCGAAGCAGGTCGGAAAAATGTTGAAACCATCCATGTAATGGCTCTGGACCATGTGATTGAAGACGTGGGGGAACTGGAGATCCCAACTATTGGTACAATAATTGCGCGGAGATGTATTATGAGATCGATGAGATCATCGCTGATCAGCCTGGCTGGGATAGATAAATTTTTACTATTCTTTTATTTAGAAGGTATATTAAGGGAAGAGGTTGAAACCGATGCCCCGAAATGATAAACAGGTGCTTGATAAAGCAAAAGAAGCCAACGAAGGATTTTTTAGATCGCTGTATGATGATCTGCGGTTGATTGCGCGTTTGCTGAAAGACCGCCGGGTAAATTTTCTTCTAAAGCTATTGCCTATCGGCGCGCTATTTTATTTATTCTTTCCTTTAGACATCTTTCCGGTCAATCCATTGGATGATGGGCTGGTGATGTGGTTGGGCGGATATTTTTTCATCGAACTCTGCTCAGACGACGTTGTTGAAGAACACCGCAAAGCTCTGCGAAATCCTGTCTCAAAGGAACACTCTATGGAAGATAACCCCTCAGATGTGGTGGAGGGATCATTTCGAGATTTGTCTGACGAGGAAAAACAATAACAAAAGGATCGCAAACGGAGGGTTTCTGATCGCACCGGGTTGTGTTATAATGTTTGTAGAGATTTATTGGTAATTGCTGGTTAAAAATGGAGGTAGTCTCATGGCATATCGAAATTGGGAAGTACTTAAGATTTCCTATTGTGACCGTGCTGAAGAGGAAGTTGCTCTGGAAGCGGAGATCGTCTATCCAGCCACGTTTCTCCCAGAACAGGCACCCCGCATTATTGCACATCGTTGTTCGCGCGGGTTGGCCTGCAATAGTTTCAAGCAGCCCGGATGCTGTTGGTCTGGCACTAACCCGGACTACGATCCGTTCAAGGAGCCCGCGACGGAAAAACCCTCTGCTTGATTTCAGAAATTTAATGAGCAAAAGCGCCCCCAGGGGCGCTTTTTTGCTGTAATCCAGTAATAGTTTACAAGTTGTTATTTGTTGAACAAGAATGTCGTTATTTAATCACATCCATTTTTCGACCTACCCTGCCAAACGCCTTCAGGGCTGTTTCAAGGTCTTCTTGGGAATGGGCTGCGGAGATCATGACCCGGATGCGAGCTTTGCCGCGTGGGACCGTTGGGAAGCCCAAGGCCATTGCGAAGATCTGCTCATCATATAAGCGGCGGCTGAACTCGCGAGCCAATTTGGCATCGCCCAGCATCACCGGGGTGATGGGCGTCATGCTCTTGCCAGTATCAAAGCCAAGCGCTTCCATCTCTTTCTTGAAAAAAGCTGCGTTTGACCAGAGCCTGTCAACCAGCTCGGTGGATTCTTCCAAGAGGTCAATCGCTGCGATAGTTGCTGCCACGTCTGGTACGGTGACTGCTGATGAGAACAAAAATGGGCGCCCGCGCTGGCGCAGCCACTCGATGATGCGTGCATCGCCAGCAACGACGCCGCCCATCACGCCAAAAGCTTTGGAGAAAGTGCCTACTTCCACATCCACCTGGCCGTGCAGTTTAAAATGGTCAACGATGCCCCGGCCGCCTTCGCCCAGGACACCTTCGCCGTGGGCGTCATCAACCATCAGCATCAGGTCATATTTTTCTGCAATTTCAGCCAATTTGTCCAGGGGCGGGTAATCGCCGTCCATGGAGAATACACCATCGGTGACGATCAGGCCTCGCCGGTAATCGCCCTGGCGGGCTTTAATGACCGCTTCTATCGATCCGGGATCAGCATGGTCATATCGGGCGATCTCTGCTCCGGAGAGCCGGCATCCGTCGATGATTGATGCGTGGTTGAGTTCGTCGGAAAAGATCATATCTCCTTTGCCGACCAGGGCGGGAATGGTGCCTGTATTTGCCGTAAAACCAGATTGGAATGTGATGGCATCATCCACCCGCTTAAATTTTGCTATTCGTTTCTCAAGCTCAAGGTGCAGATCCATCGTTCCGGCGATGGTTCGTACCGCTCCGGGGCCGACACCATACGCTTCCATGGCTTCCCTGCCGGCTTGCACCAGGCGGGGGTGGTTGGCCAGCCCAAGGTAATTGTTTGAGCAAAAATTAAGGACTCGTTTTCCGTCCACCACAAGCCAGGCGCCCTGGGGGGAGCCCAGGGTGCGGATCTCGTTATACAGGCCGGATTCTCTAAGGCTCTCAAGTTCTTCGTCAATCCAGTTCAGTTTGCTTGACATGGTTTCTCACTCCGTTATGGTTTGTTGATGGCTAAATAACATTATACCTGTGGTTAGCGCCCATATTGCGGGGTGTTCGCGCCCGATAATTGGTCTTTCTCGATGCTGTTTCCAAAAATTTCGCTGGGGCAATTTTGGCGTCAAGAAGATGGCGGAGACTTGTGTGAATTTCGCTTGAGGAGCAAGTCTAACTGAAAAGCCAACAAAAATTTGTCCGGACTACTTGTTGAAACGGTTTTCAACCCAGGCGTTCAAAACAAGCCAGCCGTTTGAGATCAGCGTTCCCAGCCCTCTTTTTGCTGCCAGGCGCAAATAGGTGCCCGTAGTGTTTCCAGGGATTCGAGGTTGGTCTTTTTGCGGCTTTCGGGTCAGGGTCAGCGCGCCGGCTGGACAGCGACTTATGCATAATCCGCAGCCAATGCACCGGCTAGAGGCAAACCGGATTTTACCTTGTTTGGTTTCGACCAATGCTTCCATCGGGCAAATCTCAACACAGGCGGCGCATGCAATGCACAGGTCCTTGTTGAAATCTGCGAGGAAGGGGTTCATCACCAGGTTTCCAGGATGGGGATCTTTTTTTATTTGCCGGAGCACGCCGCAGCAGCAATCGCAGCAGGCGCACATAAAAATCGGATCTTTGGAATTGGCGGGCTGCAGCACCAGGCCGGCTTTCCGCGCCTGGGTCAGGAGGTCCAGTGCTTCGTCCAGGCTGATCTGCCGTCCCCGTCCAAGAGCAATACTGCTTTCAGCCGCGTTGTCAAAACTCAGGCAAGTTTCCATGGGTTTGCCGCAAGCCTGGCCCAGAAGCGCCCCTTCCTGCCTGCAAATACAATTCTGAACGGCGATCATTGATTTTGAGCGCAGGATGGTTTCCGCTTTTTCATAGGCCATCACTTCAGTGGTGATGGGAATCGATTCGTTGATGGGAATAGTTCTCACTTGGGGAAGTGCCTTCCAGGGACCTTTTTCAAACCAGACAGGTCCATAAGACTCGAATAAACTTACGGCTTCCTGGTC
>JBMCLF010000072.1:0-7873 GCA_048615215.1 Candidatus Brevefilum sp. | reverse complement strand
TTTAAGAATTTAATGTTTATTTTATTTTACCGAGAATGGACGCTATAAAGAAGACGTGTCTAAGGAATGCCATATTTAACTCGGGGTTTACAGGGTGTGAAATTGCAATTAGATACCTTGCAAATAGTCATTAAACAAAACTTCCGCCTGGTTATTTTCACCAGGCGGAAGCTGAAATCAGCTCAAATTTCAATTTATTTAATGGGGATATAGATATAGAACACGGAATCAGGAGCGAAGTCTTTGAAATCTTCGTTGTAGTACTCAAAATCCATTTTTTGGGCCAGCTCATAATTGGATTGAGGCAGCCAGGTTTCGTAGATGTACTCGTATGTCTTTTTCAGGCCAGCCATGTCGCCTTTGTGGGCGAAGACCGCATATTTGTGATCCGGCACGTGCCTCACAACAAAATCCTGCGGTACATCTTCCACTTCTGTGACGGGAAGGCCTGCAACATATTCAAAGGCGCCTTCTAAAGGTTCCTCATCCGGGGTGATGCACAGGCCGATAGCCGCTTCGCCGGTTTCATTTTTCAGGCGACCCAGTTGCTTCATGCGCTGATTAAACTTCGTCCAGAGTTCTGGGATTTCATTACTCTCATTTTTACCGAAGTAACGCAAACCTACGACGGTAAATCCAGGTTTGGTGATTATTTTTGGTTCCATTTTATTGACCTCCAGTGGTTGATAGAATTTGATGGCTTCCATGACCGGCCGCTGCACTTCAATTACCCGGGAGAATGTTGGTTCCTCCGGTTGATGTGTCAATTCTCGCCAGGGACCGATCGGCCGAAAGCCATTGATTTGCGTCCATTTTGTCAGATGTGCATATGTCTCATAAAGGTGATCGTTTTCCGTTGTCACGCCTGTCACCAGATGGCTAACCCCGGGAAGAATATAGAGTCTAATGTCATCCGTGCCCTCGTTTGGTGTGTTGGTCTTTCCGTTATCACTCAGGATGATGCCAACCTCAACATCCAGATCCGTTTCACGAAATTCATCCTGATGGTAGATCAGGATCACCGGCCCAACTGACTTTTCGTGCAGGTGGTCAAGAAAGCGTTTTATCTCATTTAACGATACTTTCTGCCAATCATGAAGCTGGCTCACTTTGGGAAGGATGCACCTGATCGTGGCGACCTGCTGGTCCGGTGCTGATTTGAGCACAACCGGGCTGTGGTTTTGGAATTCGTGATCCTGAATGCTTTTCAAGCGGCTTTGGACTCTGAGCAGCCTTGCATGCTCGTTGCGAAGACGCTCGCGCAGTTCCTCGGATTTATTGTGGAGCATGTTCTTGAGTACTTCACTGGATAGTTCCAGTTTTAACAATTCTGCGATCTGGTCGAGAGAAAAGTCCAGGTCCTTCAATGCCAGGATGCGGTTCAGGCGCACCAGCTGTTCCAGGTTGTAGTAGCGGTAACCGTTATAGCGATCAATATGGGCCGGCCTGAGCAAGCCCATCTGGTCATAATAGTGTAGTGTTTTTACGCTGACCTGCCCGATCTTCGAAAACTCACCTATCTTTAACATGAACGCTCCAAAAAATATTTACTGAAGGCCTTCAGTGCATAAAGTATACATCCTCCTGTAATGGGAGAGTCAAGAGGATTGCTGCAATTGACTAATCATTGGTTCCAATTGATGGGCAGGGAATAAAGCCATCTATGAAATTGAGTGGAAAACAATTTTCGACATTGCGATTGCCCTAGTGTCCTGTGGACTTTTGAAGAATGCCGGTAATTCAAGGGTATAATCGTGAATATGTCATTAATAGTCGCTGTCGATATCGAAACAACTGGTTTAAATCTGGATGAAGATAACATCATCGAGATCGGAGCGGTCAAATTCAACGGCCGCAGGGTGGAAGATGAATGGTCAACACTGGTCAATCCCCGCCGGTCGATCCCAAGTTTTATCACACAATTAACAGGCATTTCCAACAACATGGTGCGCAACGCACCCTTGCTGCCGGATGTGATGGCGGATTTCATCACCTTTGTGGGCGATGCACCCGTGGTGGGGCATAACATCAACTTTGACCTGTCATTCCTGCAGCGGGCGGGTGCATTGAAGCATAACCAGGATATCGATACTTATGAACTGGCTGCCGTGTTGATGCCGACTGCCAGCCGCTATAACCTGTCAGCCCTGGCACAGCAGCTCAATATCTTGCTGCCGGCGACCCATCGTGCCCTGGATGATGCCAGGGCGACCCATGCAGTATTCATGTCCTTGCTTGAAAAGGCGCACGAATTACCCCTGGAACTGCTGGCAGAAATCGTTAGAATGGGCGAACCTTTGAATTGGCAGGGCTACTGGCCTTTAAAGCAGATTTTGCGTCAACGCGCAAAGGAACCCGTAAAAGCCAGGGAGTCCCAGGGTGTCCTGCATGGTCCCCTGTTCGAGAAACCGGTGGATAATGAAGGCCAACGGGTAGCCGCTGAACACGGAGAAACCAGGTTGGACATTGATGAAGTTGCTGCGATGCTCGACCTCGGCGGTGAATTTGATCGCTATTTTGAGGAATACGAATATCGTTCCCAGCAGGTGGATATGCTGCGTTCGGTAGCTTATGCACTGAGTAATTCTCAGCATTTGATGGTTGAAGCCGGAACCGGCACCGGGAAGTCCTTTGCTTATTTGATCCCGGCAGCCTACTGGGCGCTGCAGAATGAAACGCGGGTGGTGATCTCCACCAATACAATTAACCTCCAGGACCAATTGATCAATAAAGACATCCCGGACTTGAAGGAAGCATTGGGCTTTGATTTGCGGACAGCGGTATTGAAAGGTCGTTCCAACTACCTGTGTCCGCGCCGCCTTGCTGCCATGCGACGACGTAAGCCCGAAAATGAGCATGAAATGCGCGTGCTCGGCAAGGTTCTGGTTTGGCTATTAAACAGTCGCACGGGTGACCGCTCAGAGATCAACCTGAACGGCAATGTGGAGCGGATGGTTTGGTCGCGGCTTTCGGCGGAAGATGAGGGTTGCCGGCTTGAAGTTTGTGTAAAACGTACCGGCGGACGCTGTCCTTTTTACCGAGCAAAAGTTGCGGCGGAGAATTCTCACCTGCTGGTGGTCAATCATGCTCTGCTGCTGGCAGATACGGCCACGGGAAATCATGTTCTACCGTCTTTTGACTATCTTATTGTAGATGAGGCACACCATCTTGAATCAGCCACAACCGGCGCGATGTCCTTTCGCGTGCGGGCCATTGACATCACACGATTAAACCGGGAACTGGGCGGGCCGAAAACCGGCATTCTTGGACGTTTTGTGGCACTCTGCGAAGATCTTCTCAAGCCAGCGGAGATGGCTGCCCTGACCCAACTGGTGCAGAAAGCAGCAGATTTATCTTTCCGATTTGACACCCAAATGAACCAGTATTACCAGGCTCTGGATGCCTTCTTGGTGGAACAGCGTGACGGACGTCCGCTCGGTACATATCCGCAGCAGGAGCGAATCCTGCCTTCCACACGTAAACTTCCGATCTGGATTGATGTGGAGATCGCCTGGGATGTGGCAAATGGCACCTTAAAACGATTGCTGGAAATTCTCCGCCAGCTGCGCACCCCGATGCGGGAACTGGCTGATCAGGATAACGAAGAAGCTGAAGATATGTGGGGCAGCCTGGGGAATATGTTTGCCAGGCTTGAAGAGATACAACATCATCTGGATGGCCTGACTCTGGATCCAGACATGAATATGATCTACTGGGTTGACGTTAATCCGAAGTACATGGAGGTCAACCTGAACGCGGCACCGCTGCACATTGGGGCGCTGATGGAAAAATACCTCTGGCATCAAAAAGAGTCTGTCATCTTGACCTCGGCCACGTTAACCACCAATGGCGAGTTTGAGTACTTGAAACGCCGCCTAAATGGAGAGGACGCTGATGAGCTTGTGGTTGGCTCGCCTTTTGATTACGAAACGGCAGCCATGGTGTATGTTGCCACGGATATTCCTGAACCTTCCAATTACAATGGTCACCAAAGAGCAGTGGAACAATCCATTATCAATGTGGCTAAAGCCACTGGCGGACGTATGTTGGTGTTGTTCACTTCTTATGCCCAGCTTCAACGCACATCAAACAAAGTTTCGCCAGTCCTGGCACAGGCTGATATCCAGGTTTATGAGCAGGGAGAAGGGGCTTCTCGCAGCATGCTGCTGGATACCTTCAAAGAGACCGATCGGGCTGTTCTGCTGGGGACACGTTCTTTTTGGGAAGGGGTGGATGTGCCCGGGGACGCGCTCTCCGTGCTGATGATTGTTAAACTGCCTTTTGATGTACCCTCCGATCCAATTGTCTCTGCCAGGTCGGAAACCTTTGAAGATCCCTTTTCACAATTCGCGCTGCCTGAAGCGATCTTGCGGTTCCGTCAGGGTTTTGGACGCTTGATCCGCACCCAAACAGACCGCGGTGTAGTCGTTATCCTGGACAAGCGCGTGTTGACCAAACGGTACGGTCGCTTATTCATAGAATCCCTGCCGCGATGTGAATTTAAACAGGGATTGATTGCTGACCTTCCCAAATTGGCGGCAGGCTGGTTGAATATTTAATTTCATTGAGTATGGGTTAATTTGCCAGGGTGCAGGCTGGTTTTCTTTGTGGTGTGTAATTAGGGACCGATAGAGAAAGGGGGTCGTAGAGTCTCGTCTACCTGGCTCGAATAAGCCAGGCGCAATCTTTATAAACTTTGGTTCATGAACTATGGTCAGCGCTTTTAATTAAGGGGAATCGGAGAATGTGATAGGCATGTCGGCCACCTCTTCGCCTGTTAATGTTTATTCAAAAAGTTTTATTAAACCAATTTCCGATCAGGGTTCTAATGAGCCGTCTTTGACTGCCTGTGTGAGTTCTCTGTCCACCCATTCCCAAAGTTGTGTGGATCCATCCCGGATAATTTCAGCCAGATCCCTGACCTGGGTTTGGAATATGCCATACGGCTGCCATGAGAATCCGTCATTGCGCAAATTGCTGTAAATCGGTAAGAACCGGTCAATTGCTTTTGCAAATATGGCCTCCGGGGTTTGCCGAGCTTCAAATTCCTCCCAGAGGGATTTTAATTCTTCTCCTTGATTGGCAGGGAGCCGTTGAAATATTTCATTGGCAGCCTGCGCTTCAGCCACTTCTTGTATTTTCAATTCTTCGGTATCGTAAACAAAGGTGTCCCCGGCTTCAATTTCAATCAGGTCGTGGATGAGAAGCATTTTTGCGACCCGGTCTGCGTTGATTGGGAAATTTGCGTAGGGGGCAAGCAGAAATGCGCTCAACGCACCATGCCAGGAGTGTTCGGCAGTGTTTTCCTTACGAGAGCCGTCATGCAGGGCGTTCTTTCGAATAACAGACTTAAGCTGGTCGACATAACTTATAAAATTAAGAGCCTTTTGGAAGTTTGAGTTGCCTGTCATCGTCTTCATATGTGATTGATGCGGTTTAATCTAATTCTTCTTCGCTCAGCAACGGTGGAACATAATCGCCCGGACCACAAAGTTCTTCGCTCGCACGGATTTCGCGATCGAGAAAATAATTGAGCAAAATACGGAGCAGGACTTTTGTAAATAAGATAATAATATCTTGAGTGCTCGGAGTCACCGACAACCGTAAAATATCGCTGCCAATCGCAAATTCCAAGCCGAGGTTGAGCATGTGTCCCAGCCGGAGGCGGATTCTTTCTGTGTAATTGATCTGGCGGTTTATGGAGTCGAAGAGATGTCTTGTATAACTGATAGTGGCGCTGGTCAATGCTGATGTGATGATAAAGGCAGTGAATAACTCAATGGCGATGATTAGAAAGCCGACCACTTTCGTAAGCCATAATTCTTGGGGTATAAGCGGCACGTAACCACGAACGGGCTGGTCTGCCATGATGGCGAGGATTCCGACCAAACCCGCAATGATCAAAACCGGAAGGATGTGGCTTATCCAATGTTCTTGTTCTTTGATAGATTTGTTTTCTTCAGACATTTTATATTCCATTCATTCTGATGTTTTTTCTCTCATTAGTTTACCACTTTCAGGTAATTTTTAATATTATTGAATCAAGACTTACCCAAATTAAAAAACCGGGTGGATCCAGGACAAGTATTAAAAATTGGCGAAGGTATTCAGCGGTCCTCGCCTTGGCTCATTTTTTCTTTATCATTATGCTTTATTGAAAAAAATTCTCTGAATGAGTTTTCGGATTTCATCAACAATTAGAATGCTGCTGCTGATGAGAAAGATCCCTCCCCAGTCCTGAATGGCGAGGGGTGTTGTTCCCAACGCATTTTGCATAAAGGGCAGGTAGATGGCCCCGATCTGTAAAAGAATGGAGGCGGTGACAGCCAACAGCAAATAAGGATTCTTGAAAAAGCCCATGGTGAATATCGACCGGGTCCGAGACCGGCAGTTGAAGGCATTAAATACCTGGAACATTGCTAAGGTTGTGAAAACAATGGTTTGCGCCGCCATAGGGTTGTTTATGCTGGCATCGTTATACATGAAGAGCGTCCCGGCAGCCATGACCAGAGCCACAATGAGGATGTTAATGAGGATTTCTTTATTCACAATTTTTGATCCATGCTGCCTCGGGTCTTCTTCCATAACCTCCTCTTCTTTGGGTTCCATGGCAAGGGTGATATCGAGAATACCATCTGTGACGAGGTTAACCCAGAGAATCTGAACGGGAGAGATAATTAATCCTTCTGCAGAAAATAGGATTAATGATGCCAGTAAGGTCAGGTCCTCGCCGATGTTCGTTGCTAATAAGAACTTGACCACCTTCCGAACGTTTTTGAAGACCACCCGCCCCTCTTCAATGGCGTTGACGATGCTGGAAAAATTATCATCCGTGAGCACCATTTCAGCTGTTTCTTTGGTGACGTCGGTCCCCGTGATACCCATTGCGACCCCGATTTCTGCTGCCTGGAGGGCGGGGGCATCATTAACACCGTCGCCGGTCATTGCAACCACGTAATCCAGTTCCTGTAATGCCTGGACCATGCGGTGTTTGTGATCAGGGGCAACTCTGGCAAAAACAGAGGTTGATTTTAATGCTTCCTGGAGTTCTTCGTCATTCATCTTTTCGACCTCAGAGCCAGTGATGACCCTGCCGTCGTTTTCAAGGATCCCCACCTCTTTTGCAATGGCTCGTGCTGTGATTTTATGGTCTCCCGTGGCCATGATGACACGAATACCTGCTTTTTTGCAGCGCGCCACGGCTTGGGGAACTTCTTTGCGGGGAGGGTCGATCATGCCAGAGAGGCCGGAAAATGTAAGCCTCACAGGATGTTCGTATTCCAAATCTTCTTTAAAATCTTCCATTTCATCGCGTGAGACCACTGCATATGCCAGACCCAAAACACGCAAAGCCTGATCTGCCATTTGGTGGTTATGTTCAAGTATGTTCTCTTTTCCTGCTTTGTCAAGCGGCTGTTTTTCGCCATCGATCTGGATGCTTTCACAACAGGTGAGAATTTTTTCCGGTGCACCTTTTATGAAAGCCATAATTTTATCTGGCTTGTCGGGGATTTCGTGGAAGGTGGCCATAAATTTCGTTTTGGAGCTGAATGGAAGTTCATCTACCCGATGATATTCTTTTTCAAGCGATTCTTTATGGTAACCCGCTTTTGCTGCGGCAATCACCAGTGCTGCTTCTGTGGGATCACCTTTAATATCCCAGTATTCGCTGCCATCTTTGTGCCTAATCAGGCGTGCATTATTGCATAAAGCCCCTATTTTTAAGGTCATTCTGGCGTCATCATCTTCGCAGGGATCATAATCTTCTCCCTGGTAGAGAAACTGGCCTTCAGGTTTGTAGCCTGTACCGGTTAATTTCAATGATTTTTTGCCAGCCCAAATTTCCTGGACGGTCATTTTGTTGGTGGTAAGT
>JBMCLF010000071.1:0-7999 GCA_048615215.1 Candidatus Brevefilum sp. | reverse complement strand
CAGTACACTCAGGCTGCCCTGCGGGATGTGATTGGTAATAACGAAATGGACACCGTGCTGATGGAACGTCTTCAAATAGCTGAAGCCATCCGAGAAATTGTGGATGCAGAGACAAGTGATTGGGGTGTTGACATCGAATCGATTAAGATCCAGGAATTGGAATTGCCAGCAGAAATGAAACGCGCGATGGCCCGCCAGGCTGAAGCCGAACGTGAACGCCGCGCCACCATCATCGCCTCTCAGGGAGAACTTGAAGCCTCCAAGAACCTGCGGGCAGCAGCCGACGAACTGGCTTCTTCGCCAGGGGCATTACATTTACGCACGCTGCAGACCATTCGAGACATTTCCTCGGATCCATCAGAAAAAATTGTGCTCTTCATGCCATCCAACATGGCTAACCTTGTTGATAGCTTCACCGGAAAGAAAGAAGCCTGAACGTGGTAACCCTTGATAATAACGTCAGGTATCTGCAAATTGCATTCAACTATGACCTGGGGTTGGTCGCGCAGATCCTGCCGCGCATCCCGCGCAGTGACCGGATATTGATCGAAGCAGGAACACCGTACATCAAACTGGAGGGAATGCGTGGAGTCCAGGCCATCCGCCGCATCTGGCCCGGACACATTGTCGCCGACCTGAAGGTGCTGGACGGCGCACTGGGTGAAGTGAACATGGCGCATCAGGCTGGGGCAACCGCGGCCACAGTCCTGGGCAATGCGCCAACCGAGACGATCAACCTATTCATTGATCAATGCGCCGAATTAGATATGCTCTCGATGATTGACCTTTTGGGCGTGAAGGATGTCCTGGATGTCCTTCGGCCACTAAAAAAAGCGCCGGATATCGTGGTAATCCATCGCGGCCGCGATGAAGAAAACACTCGCGGCAAGATGATCCGCTATAGGCAGGTCAATCGCATTCGAAGCAAATATGACGCCCTTATTTCTGCTGCGGGTGGGGTTGACCTGCGGGAAGCCCGCAGCGCCATCTTCAACGGTGCCAATATTGTGGTGGCCAATATCGTCCGCCCCGGTGACGGTTGGACAGGGATCAGCACAACTGAAGACATCAATCAGATCGCAAATAAATTTCTGGAAACCATTTCCTGACATGGAAATTGCTGCCCGCAATTGATAATAAAAAAAATCCCGGGCGAGTGTTTCACCCGGGATAATCTATCAAAAACTTGAGATTAGAAGCCTTCCAGATGGCTAAAATCCGCCACGCCATCAGAGAGCGCTGTAATCCGCTGCAGCAAAGCCAGGCGGGAATATCTCACCGTTTCATCATCCACCATCACCAGCACCTCATCGAAGAAGCGATTAATAGCCGGCACCATCGGCAAGAATGCGTTCAACATAGCATCCACCGAGTCGTTCCCAGAGAGTTTCCTTTCTGCCTGGATAACAGCCTCGTAAAGTAGCTTCTCCGATTCTGCCTCAAAAAGTTCTTCTTCCACTGCAAAGCGTTCTTCCTGGTCACGGGTAATCCTCACACAACGGCTGAAAGCCGGCAGGATTTGACCCCAGTCCTCTCTGGCGACCCAGGCGGAAAGTTCCTGAACACCAGTTAGGGCGGCGTATGGGTCATGCCCTTTTTCGGCCAGAACGGCTTCCACAACATCATAGTTGAAATCCATTTCCAGGAGCATGCCCTTCAAACGGGCCTGGATAAACTCAAAACATGCAGTCTGATGGGAATCGCTGACCTCCAATGTATAGTTACGGGCAGCCTCCGCCAACCCCCAGCGCAGGTCGAAGTTCTGCTTCCATTCAATCAGATTCTGGCAAATACCAAGGGCTGCCCGTCGTTGGGCAAAAGGATCCTTGGTGCCCGACGGCGCCAGGCCAACGGCAAAGAGCCCGATCAGCGAATCCAGCCGGTCCGCCAAACCCACCACCAGACCAGGACGGGAATCAGGGGAGCGGTCACTGGCCGACCTGGGTAGATAGTGCTCGAAGATCGCATCTGCCACATCCTGTGGTTCACCGCTGTGCAGGGCATAATAACGGCCCATGACCCCTTGCAAAGAGGTCATTTCAACAACCATATTGGTGGCCAGGTCAGCTTTACACAAAGATGCCGCCCGCTGTGTAACACGCATTTCCTCATCACTGAGTCCCATCCTGGACCCAATAGGATTGACCAGGTCTGTAATCCGATGGGTCTTTTCAAGAAATGAACCAAGCCGTTTTTCAAAGGTCAAAGTAGAGAGATCGGGGACAAAATCTTCAAGCGAACGCTTCAAATCTTTTTTGACAAAAAAGGCAGCATCGTCGAAACGAGCCAGGATGACCTGCTCATTCCCATCCGCAACAACATCCAGATGATCCCCGCCGCCGTTTCGCACACCCACAAAATAGGGCATCAGTCCCCCGTCCTGATCCTTTACCACGAAATAGCGTTGATGTTTCTTCATCACAGAGGTCAACACTTCTGCCGGGAGAATATCAAGGTATGCCGGGTCAAATTCTCCACGAAATGCTGTCGGCTTTTCAACCAGATTGGTAACCTCTTCCAGCAAACCCGGATCGTTGGGGATAATACCCCCTACTTCAGAGGCAATTGCATCCGCCTGCCTTTTGATGGCTTCCCTTCGAATTTCAGGATCTAAAAGAATGCCCACTTCGGCTAAATTCTCAATGTAAGCCTCAGGCGCGGATGCTTCAAAATTCTCAAATTCCGAAAATCGCAAGCCCCGGCTCTGGCGGCCTGCAGAATAACCCGCATACTCAAAGGGGACAATTGATCCGCCATGCAGCGCCAGGAACCAGCGAATCGGCCGCGAGAAGGCCACACCGCTCTCATTCCAGCGCATGGATTTGTTAAAACGAATGGATCCTACCAGTTCGGGCAGGGCATCTGCGAGCACCTGCCAGGCGGGTTGGCCCGCTTCTTCAATCCTGGCAACGACATATTCACCGCCATCCACTTCCTCAATCTTGAGATCATCAACTTCAAGACCCTTGCTGCGTGCAAACCCCTCTGCTGCACGAGTGGGCTTTCCATCCTCATCAAAGGCACGAGCGACTGGCGGACCCTTCACGACCGATAAAAGGTCAGGCTGGCACGGCGCTAAATCCTGTACCAGTATCACTAATCGCCTGGGAGTGCCCCACACCTCAATCGTCTTATAATCCAGTCGTAAATCCTTCAACAACGCAGGGACGCTGTCTTCCAATTGGGACAGGGCATTAGAAAGGTCCCCAGGTGGCAATTCTTCAGTGCCAATCTCCAGCACAAAGTCTGCTGGTTGCTCGGGTGGGTTATCGGGTTTAACCCTTGCTGCTGCACCCTCTTCATGCTGCGATTCATCCCGCCATGGGAATCCAGCCTGCTGTCGCTGCTCAACGTAAGCCGCAGCCACTTGCCGGGCCAGTTCACGCGTGCGCGAAAACATTGCCTGACGCTCCGTCACGCCGACTGCACCTCGGGTATCCAAAATATTGAAGGTATGGGAGGTTTTCAAAACATAATCATGCGCCGGCAATACAAGGCCCGCCTTGATCGCACGCTTCGCTTCGCGTTCATACATTTCATACATTTTGCGCATACGATCCACTTCCGCCACATCAAAGTAATAAGCACTGTGTTCGCGCTCCCCCATCAGGTTGACGTCACCATATGTGCGCTTAGGGCTCCATTGAATGTCTTTAAAATGACGCGCCCCTTGCAAGGTCATAGCGATGCGCTCCAGCCCGTAGGTGATCTCAACAGAGACAGGGTCAAGGTCCTGCCCCCCGCACTGCTGGAAATATGTGAACTGAGTAATTTCCTGGCCATCCAGCCAGACCTCCCAGCCCAAGCCCCAGGCGCCAATCGCCGGCTGCTGCCAGTTATCTTCCACAAAGCGAATGTCGTGTCGGTCAGGGTCAATTCCAAGGTTTCTGAGTGAATCGAGGTAAACCTCCTGCGGATTGCCGGGGTCAGGCTTCAGGATTACCTGAAATTGGTAAAACTGCTGCAAGCGGTTGGGGTTATCCCCATAACGACCGTCATCCGGACGGATGGAAGGTTCCACATAAGCCACATTCCACGGCTCCGCCCCCAACACGCGCAAAAAAGTTGCCGGATTCATTGTTCCTGCGCCAACCTGTGAGTAATATGGCTGCCAGATCAAGCAATCCCGTTCGGCCCAAAAATCCTGTAACTTCATGATGATGGATTGAAAATCAAGTGCTTTCGTCATGAATTCATACGCTCCAAAATTATTTTATTGAATTTCTCTTTGTAAAAGGGGACAGATGCCCAAATTTTAGCAGTTTCATTATACCACCCCGACTTTCCAGTTATTATGCTTTTTTTGACCCGCGATCCGTTTCATATTTTCCTTGAACCTCGCGCAAGAAATTGGGCGTATTGAGTTTGCGCTCAAGGAGATAGGTTAAATGTCGTTCAATCAACTCCGCCAATCCTGCTTCAATCTTTGAAGGAATTTCAATCCATTCAACTTTGCGCCAATTGGAGCGCTGCAAGTGTCGGAGGTATCGCAGGACATCCTGATCCAATTTCCAGGCTTCAGACCGGTTTCCTCCACAACGCGGGCAGAGGACGCCACCTACAAGAGGTGAAAAGTACTGGTTTTCGGGCTGAATCTGCGCCCCGCAATCAATACACTCAAACAGTTGAGGGCGAAATCCCAGCAGATCAAGCATACGCATCTCGTAATAGTGAACCACGGTTTCCAGATTAGCCTGCATCTCTAACCGGCTGAGGGTATCTGCCAACAGACGAAACATGCTGACATTTTGTCCCTCTTCGTAGGTAAACCGATCGAGCACCTCCACAACATATGAAGCGAAGGCCACCCGCTGCAAGTCTTCTCGCAGGCCAATATAAGGGTCGATGGTCTCAGCCTGGGTGATGATATCCAGGTTGCGCCCCCTGGCGAGGAACAAATTCACCCGCGTAAAGGGCTCCAGATGGCCTGCCTTGCGCGAGCGGATCTTCCGCACGCCCTTGGCAATCGCCGTGATCTTGCCCTTCTCAAATGTAAAGAGCTTCAGGATGCGGTCTGCTTCCCCATATTCAATATGACCCAGGACAATGGCCTGGGTGCGATAAGAACGGACTTTTTGTGGAGACATACCGGATCCTGACGATAAAAGAACCCTGAAGAGATGAAAAAAACAAGGGCTTATGTGGGAAAGATGATTATCCCTGCAACCACTTAATCATAGCATGAATGGCCCCCAGAAATAACCCTTTTTTAATATGATATCTGGACTGATAAGTGGATAAGCCTAACCATCAAATCAGCCCACCCGACTTGCCAATCAATTGTTTGAAGTTAAAAACCGAGGTAAGAAATTTTAGGCAGATTTAAGATCCGCGTCACTGAATGCGCTGGGAAGCAGGTCTTTGACAGTTACAGTCTGCAGGATTTCACCATCCGAATTTGCAATCAAAACAAGCGTTTCCATGCCAAATTCAGCCATAACCTGACGGCAGGAACCGCAGGGCGTACCGCCGTTCCGAGTGACCACGGCAATTGCCTCAAAAGCCTTGTGCCCATTAGAAACTGCATTAAAAATGGCAACACGTTCTCCACAAATCGTCAGGGGATAAACAGCATTTTCAATATTTGCACCGGTAAAAACCTCACCTTCCTTCGTCAATGCGGCGGCCCCAACCGAGTAATTTGAGTAAGGCGCATAAGCCATTTTCCAGGCATCAACTGCTTTATCAACGAGTTGTTGTTTCTTTTCATTCGTCAGCATGTTCTTCATCCTTTAATTTGTTTTGGAGTGAATTGCGCTTAGCACGCACCTTGGTAATCCGGCGGCCAACCACCTGATCAACGATCAGGGTCACATTGTCCAATTTTAGAATTTCACCGCCAGCGGGCACATCCCCAATTTCACCATAAATAAATCCACCGATCGTGTCTGCATTTTCTGTCGCAATGTTCGATTCCATCACCTCATTGAAGATGTCCAGGTCCACCCGCCCCTGAAACACAAATTCATCTTCTGTCACCTGCATAAAGGGCATTTCTTCACTTTCATCATACTCATCACGGATCTCGCCGATGATTTCCTCGACAATGTCCTCCAGGGTCACCACCCCGGCCACGCCGCCGTACTCATCGACCACAATTGCCATATGCATGCTGCGCGCCTGCATTTCAGCCAGGACTTCATCCACCTTCTTTGCCTCAGGGACAAAATAAGCCAGCCGCAGCAATTCACGGTGATCGCCAATTGTGTCAGCATCCTGCGTAATATGCAGCAGATCTTTAGCATAGAGCAACCCGACCACATTATCCACGGTATCTTCATAGACAGGAACACGGGAATGCCCTGCGCGTGCAAAAGTGGCCCGGGCTTCGCCCAGAGTGCTGTGAATATCCAGGGCAAGCACATCGATCCTGGGGACCATGATTTCCTTGACAAGCGTGTCACCAAACTGGAAAATTGAGTAAATCATCTCCCGCTCGCCTTTTTCAAGCGAACCTTCAGGCTGGCCAACTTCCACCCAGTTCTTCAAATCTTCTTCCGTCATGGAGGCCAGCGTGACCCTATCAGCGTTAGGCCCCAACACCGAGCGCATTAGGGCGGAAAGCGGGAAGAAAGCAAAATTAACGATCGCTCCAAATGTGCGAAAACGGATGGCATTCTTTTCAGGGTCGCGCAATACGAGCGATTCGATCCCAAACTCAATCAAACTGAGCAGGGTCATCCCCAGCAGCAAATAGATCAGCACCAGCCAGATGTTTCCCACGCCAAACACAGAGACGATCAGGTTAGTGAAAATCCCCGCCAGCAGAAAATGGATTGACATCAAAGCCAGGCGCAGGCTTGTCCGTATGCGCGGCTGCTCAATCAAGTCCACCGTGCGATCAACCACCATCTCGCGGTTTTCACGCAGATTCAATAATTGCGGCAACCGCGCGTGGCTCAGGCTGGCTTTGACTGCAGTCACCAACAAATCCAGCAAAAAAAAGGTTATTGTTAAAATCCAGATATCAGTCACTTTTCTCCAACTTACGTTTTTCTTTGGCAGGCACCCCCAAAACAAGGCTGTCCTGCGGTACATCCCTCGTAACCACCGCCCCCGCCCCGGTGACACTTCGATCTCCGATTTTGATCGGTGCCACCAGCATAGTGTCACTCCCGATAAAGGCTTCATCGCCGATTTCGGTGGGATTTTTCTTCTCTCCATCAAAATTACATGTTATCGTTCCGGCGCCTATATTCACCCGTTTGCCAATGGTCGCATTACCGATATAGGACATATGCCCCATCTTCGTGCCTGCGCCCAGAACCGAGTCCTTAACTTCGCCAAAATTACCTAAATGCACATCCTCTTTGAGAACCGCCCCTTTCCGCAGGTGGCAGTAAGGGCCCATCGTGACTCGATTAGAGAGTTCAGCCTCTTCTGCGACCGAAGCAATGATTTCCACCTGATTCCCCACATGAGTATCCATTAGGACCGTATCAGGGCCGATCTGGCAATCCTCGCCGATGACCGTCTCACCGCGCAAATGGGTGTTGGGGTGGATGACAGTGTCCTGTCCAATTTGGACGTCCACCTCAATAAACGTTGTATCCGGATCGATAATGGTGACGCCATCCAGCATCAATTTATTATTAATCCGCTGCTGCATGCGCTTTTCTGCTGTTGCCAGGTGGACGCGGTTATTAATTCCTATCGCTTCTGTGGCATCTTCCAGGACAAGTGAGTCCACCTGATGGCCCTGATCCACGGCGATTCCCACCACATCGGTAAGATAATATTCGCCCTTGGGTGAGATGGGGACCTTTTCAAGTGCATCCCAAAGCCAATCCGCCTGAAAGCAGTAAGCACTAACGTTATACTCCCGGATAGAGAGCTGTTCTGGTGTGGCATCCGCCTGTTCCACAATCGCGCTCACATGTCCCTCTTCATCGCGCACTACCCGGCCAAATCCTCGGGATACTTCACCAATGAAACTGGTCATGGTGACCGGGCCGTTGGATTTTCGGTGTATGTTAATTAATTCCTCAAGGGTCTTTCC
>JBMCLF010000070.1:0-8028 GCA_048615215.1 Candidatus Brevefilum sp. | reverse complement strand
GGCAGGGTTTAGCCGCTTAGGCGGGACGGGAACTTTCAAACGATGCAGTTTTACCAATTCAGAGGTTTCTTCGGCTTCGAAGGGTAATTTTCCGGTCAGCATTTCGTATAGGATTACCCCGAGGGAATACACATCTGATGCAGGGGAGGGGGCTTCTCCCGCAGCCTGTTCCGGTGAAAAATAATTCGGTGATCCCCAAACAACCTCGTTTTGTTCATCAGGATGGATGGTTGCCAGGGCGCGTGCAATGCCAAAATCAGTCACTTTTAAGCGGAAATCGGACGACACCAGCATGTTATGAGGTTTGATATCGCAGTGCACCAGTCCGGCACGATGTGCATAACCGAGTCCAGCGCAAGCCTGTACCATTAATCCCACGGTGTCTTCAATGCTGAACCGACCTCTTTCACGGATCATCGATTTGAGGTCTTTCCCATCAATATGTTCCATCACAATGAAGACCTGATCCTCATCAAGGCCGAAGTCATATACGGTGACGATGTTAGGATGGGAAAGGTTGGCTGCGGATTTGGCTTCTTGTCTGAAACGGTTTCGAAAATCCTCGTCGGAAGCGTAATCTTCTTTGAGAATTTTTACCGCGACAGTTCTTTCGAGCATTTCGTCGACCGCTTTAAAGACCACCGCCATTCCACCCGTGCCCAGGGGGTTCAACAGCCGATAGCGATTGTTGAGATAAGTGGTTTCATCCATCAGAAAATTATTGTCCTCCCAGAAAATTATAACATACTCATCCTTGACATGATTTTACCGGATCACGAACTGCCCAACCCGACCCATGTGTTTTTTATTAACGATACGCTATAATTACAGGGTGTGTTGACGTAATGAGCAAAGCGTGAAGATGAGCCGACAGACTGGAGAAACCCCATTAAATTCGTTTTTAAACCCGATTACGCTGGTGACCGGCGTAATCCTGTTGGTCGGAATGATTCTGGCAGGCGCTGCTGTGTTGTTTTTGGCAAGAGTACCGGTAATCACTTCCGATGCGACGCCAGTTATTACAATGATCCCTGCCCCATCACTCACGCCTAAATTAATTCAACCCAGCACAACTCCAGCACCAACAGCGACAACGGTTTTCTTTTTGCCTGAAGGCGTGATTGGTGTGGGCGCGTATGTTCAGGTGAGTGGCACAGAAGGTGCCGGACTGCGAATGCGCGCTGAACCCGGGTTGGATGGGGCAGTAAATTTCACCGCCCTTGACGCCGAAGTATTCTTGGTGATTGATGGCCCGGCAGAAGAAGATGGTTACCAGTGGTGGCATCTCGAAGCACCTTATGATGAAAATCGAAACGGATGGTCAGCGGGTGATTTTTTAACGCCAATTGAAGAGCAAGAGTGACCTGGTATGTCTATTTTCTCTTTCAATTAAAGCCTGGTTGATGTTTGGGTTCAGACCAAAGCTGGTCATATCCAGTAGAATTAAAATGATTTCTTTACATCTCAAATTTATGCGGAGTTATCTCAGTGTTTGAGTTTATCAAACGTATCTTTTCCGAAAAACAAGAAGGTGGTATTAAAGTGAATGAAAAAACTGTTCCGCTTATGAGGAAACATCTTCAACGAACCCAGCAATCAGACTCCTCAAACCGGTACCGCATCGCCAGCTGTCAATCCACTGGAAAGGAGCGATCTCACAATGAAGATTCGCTTTTCACCCTATCAAGTGAAGCCTTCGGTGTTGCTGAACCCATTTATTTTGGCATATTTCTGGTTGCCGATGGTATGGGTGGACATCAAAGCGGCGAGGTGGCGAGCCGGTTGGCTGTACAGGCTGTCAGCAAGGATCTAATGGATCATGTTTTTGAATCTTTAATCTATCACGGAAAAGCCAACACCAGAGGCGAAATCAATAACCTGATGAAAGATGCTGTAAATCAGGCGCAAGCATTGATTCAACAAAAGGTTCCGGGAGGGGGGACGACACTTACACTTGCAATGGTCATAAATGACCAGTTTTATTCTGCCCATGTCGGTGATTCTCGCCTGTATTTGATTGATAGAAAAGGACAATTGTCTTTAAAGACAAAAGATCACTCACTGGTTAAACGGTTGATGGATTTGGGAGAAATTTCAGCCAAGGAAGCTGGCGAACACCCCCAACGTAATGTTTTATATCGCGCATTGGGACAGGAAGACCCGCTTGAGCCTGATTTGGATCATTTTAAATTAGATGTTCACGAGCGAATGTTGATTTGTTCTGATGGCCTGTGGGGCGTTCTCGATGCGATTGAGATTGAGACAATGGTCAAGCGTGTTCAAAATCTTGATAAACTCACCTGCGAACTGGTCAAAGCAGCCAATGAGGCGGGCGGGCCGGATAATATCAGCGTCATTTTGGTGGAACGTATTACATAAAGTTTTTGGAGGAAAGGGAATGTTAGACACGACTTCACGGAAATATCGCATTCTGGTAGTTGACGACGAACGGCGAATGGTTGGTTTTATTCGCTTGAATCTTGAACAGGACGGCTTTGAGGTCATTGAAGCATATAATGGCACTGAAGCTCTGGAACGATTACGAGATTCTTTACCCGATTTGATCCTTTTGGACGTTATGATGCCGGATATTGATGGTTTTGAAGTCCTTCGCACCATTCGGGAGATCAGCCAGGTTCCTGTTATCATGCTCACTGCCAAAGGCGAAGAAAGCGACAAGGTCAAAGGGCTTGAGCTGGGTGCAGATGATTATGTTACCAAACCCTTCAGCCCGCGCGAGCTTGTCAGCCGGGTAAAAGCAGTCCTCCGGCGCGGCGTAACCTTTGAAGAGGACGAAGAAGGCGTGATTGAGATTGATGACCGGTTGAAAATTGATTTTGGACGGCGTGAGGTCTGGGTTGAGGATGAATTGATCAAACTGCGTCCGACGGAATACCGTTTGCTCTATCATTTGGTGCAAAATGCTGGTTGGGTTTTAACCCACGACCAAATTCTTACAAAGGTCTGGGGATATGAGTACCGGGACGAGCCCCACTATGTCAGGCTTTATATTAATTATTTGAGAAAGAAAATTGAAGAAGACCCTTCTAATCCAAAATACATCCAAACGGAAAGAGGGGTTGGCTACCGTTTTATTGACTACAAACGAGACGACACCCCATAAAGGAAGGAGTCGTTGATGGAAAAGAAAGAAATTTTACTGGTAGACGATCATGAGGTTGTGCGATTGGGCTTGAAGTCCCTTCTGGAACACAACGATCAATTTGAGGTTGTGGCGGAAGCGGGTACGGCGAAGGAAGCCGTAGAAATGGTTGAAAAACATCATCCCGATGTGGTTTTAATGGATATTCGACTGCCCGGGTCTTCGGGGATTGATGCCTGCGAAGAGATTACCGAACGCTGGCCCGATGTACGCGTGGTGATTTTGACATCTTACGCAGAAGATGAAATGCTGTTCTCTGCTATTCGTGCGGGTGCATCTGGTTATGTGCTCAAGCAGATTGGCGCAGAAGGCTTGATTACCGCAATCGAGGCTGCCTGCCGCGGCTATGCATTACTTGACCCGGCAGTCACACAACGTGTCTTTCAGGAGGTGCGGAGGGCGGTCAAGGAGGAGGAAGCTGCGGCTTTTTCCAACCTGAGCCAGCAGGAAAAATATGTTCTGGCTTTAGTTTCTGAAGGAAAAACAAACCGGGAGATCGCTGAAGCGTTATTCCTCGGAGAAGGGACTGTGCGAAATTACGTCAGCAGCATCCTCTCAAAGTTGGGTGTCAGTAATCGGGCGGAAGCAGCGGCCTATGCAGTGGGGCATTCTTTAAAGGAATATATCAATCGGGAAAACTAGAGGGTAATCTCAAAAGCAAGATAATTTAATAATAATTGTATTATAAAATACAATAGATCCTGGGTTTTATCGAACTCTGGATGATTTTTAAGCTGGCGGTAGGATCAGAAATCGAACGCACGCCTACTTTTGGGATAGGTTTTTGGGGTCAATCCAATGGCGATGATCGGTCAATAAATCGCATGCAGATATGGTACTGCGGGAGGAAAAAGAGACCTAAAAACATCTTGCTGACCAGGATCGGGGTTTCCCCACCCACGCAATGAGAGTTCGTTCGGGTCAGTAACCCCGTAGATTAGCGCGCTTAGCCCTTGAATGGAAAGTTTACAATCAGCCGCCTTTCCTTGGGCGATTTGCAGCTTTCCGTCTTTTTCTGAAAGCTGCCAAATACCATTATTCCATTCACAATTTAAATCCGACAGCTGAATTGTGAGTTTGCCCTCACCACAGGAAATACCATCAAGTGCCTTCAGGTTCACCACTCTGCCCATTGGCGGCACAAAAACGCCCTGGTATCCTGGCCGGATATCCGTGTAATAATTCTCTCCGTTGTGATCTGGCCGAACTGTAAGAATGACTTCCCCGACCTGGTCGATATGCCGTGCAATCCAGTTCAGCAGCGCAAATTTGCCCTCAGGATCCCTGAACAAAAAATCATACGCGAGCAGAGTCTGATTCATTATCTGGTCTTTGAGTGTGTAATTCATGGCCCCTATGATGTCTCCATCCTTTCTGGCAAATACCAGCCAGGCTTCATGACTTTTGGCAGCTTCTTTGTGAGGTATTGAAAACAATGCCATACCATGGATGGTTTTCTGGATTTGCTGACAGAACTTGCGAAAATTCTCATAACCTTCATAGAAACTCACCAGTTCATAGGTCACATTCAGATTGGTTTTCAAAATGCTTTGAAGGCATTTTGGATCAAAACGGATGCGTTTGGTTTGGGGCAAGGTTGCATAGCCCATGCGCTGATAGAAAGTTTCTTTAAAGGGATACAGGCAGGATGTCGCTGTTTGATTCTGGTGAAATTCAGTGAAGATCCGGGACATCATTTGTCGCACATATCCTTTTCGGCGAGCGGCAGGATGGGTTGCGACATTCGCTACACCGCCCATAGAAACCAGCTTGCCGCGCAGGTTTTGAGTCATGGGTGTGGTGGCACAGCTTATTGCTTGAAGTTGATCTCCCATATAAGCGCCGAAATATTTGGCTCCTTTACGGTTCCTTATGCGCTCAGCATATTGATCAAAATCAGGCAGTGGTGGTGTAGGGGTGAAGGCATAGCTCGAAAGAAAGTGCAATCCTTTTATGGCTTCATCAAGATTTAATTCGCGGATTTTTGCAGTCATGGGGTTCCTTTATGATCAAATGCTTATTTCGAATAGAAATTTGGCGTTGGAAAAGGTGATCTCAGCGACCAGTTTGGGACTGGTATTGTGCAGTCGAGCGATCTCTTCGGCGATCAGGGGGATATAGGCGGGTTCGTTCCGCTTGCCGCGGTGCGGATGCGGTGTCAGGAAAGGTGCATCGGTCTCCAGGAGAATTTTGTTCAGGGGGAGATTCCGTGTTACCGATTTATGGACCGGGGCGTTGTTGAATGTGACCGGACCGCTGATCCCAATGTAAAAATTCATCGTTATGGCTTCTTGCGCAGTATCAAAATCGGCACTGTAACTGTGCAGCACGCCTGGCCGTTCTGCCAGCGGGTGCCCTGATTGGCGCAGTTCCTTATGCCAGTCGGACAGAATGTGCATCAAATCCTGCGTGGAGTCTCGATTATGGATGATGACAGGCAGAGAAAGTTCGGCTGCAAGTGCCAATTGGTCTTTGAACATGCGCTGCTGCTGCGGGATCGATGTATACTGCCGGTAATAGTCAAGCCCGATTTCACCAATGGCCACCACGTTTTCATGTTGAGCCTGTTTTCGCAATTCGGTGAGCAATTCCTGTGTCCAGGGCTTGCCAAGGTTCGGGTGAAAGCCGACCGCAGCAGAGATAAACTCGGGATAGCTCTGGGTGAGTTCAATGGCTGCGCGATTGGTTTCCCGGTCAATGCCGGGATTCAGGATCCAGACCAGGCCAGCTTTTTTGGCTTTTTTTATGACCTGCTCTCGGTCTTTTTGAAAACGGTCAAAATCAAGGTGGCAATGAGTATCTGTGTAAGGAATCATAAAAGGCTTTCTGTGATTTGTTTTAGCAAACCCAATTATAGCAGGCAAGCAGGATTCCTTGGGGTAAAATTGTAGCCATGAGTGTAAATCGGCATGTATTCGTCGCGATGAGCGGTGGGGTTGACAGCGCAGTCGCTGCAGCACGATTGATGGTTGAAGGATATCAAGTCACAGGGATTCATATGGAAACCTGGCAAGATCCGAAATGGCAGGCAAAAATTGAGCATTTGCCAGGCCCTATTGCCCTGGCTCAAGATGTGGCGGAAAAACTGGGGATCCCCTTCGTCTCTCTCGATGTGCGTGAACGGTTTTATGAAAAAGTTGTTCAGAGCTTCATCCAAAAGTATTTGAAGGGCCAAACACCCAATCCATGCCTGTTTTGTAACCCCCAGGTGAAGTGGGGAATATTGCAAACTTATGCTCTTGAGCACGGTGGTGATTTCTTTGCCACAGGTCATTACGCCCGGATCGAGCGGCTGGAATCGGGAAAAGTTCGCTTGAAGAGAGGTGAGGACAGGACCAAAGACCAATCCTATGTTCTGTGCATGTTGTCGCAATCGCAGCTTGAACGGAGTCTGCTTCCACTTGGAGAGGTGACTAAAGACGAGGTGCGCGCTGAGGCCAGGCGGCTGGGTCTTCCAGTTGCAGACCGGCAGGACAGTCAGGATTTATGCTTTCTCGGGGATGTAGACTATCGTGATTTTCTCCAGCGATTTGCCCCCGATTTTTCAGAACCCGGTGAGATTATTACGGTAGATGGAAATGTGGTGGGTCAACACCAGGGGCTGGCTCACTACACGATCGGCCAGCGCAAAGGGATTCGGGTTGCCGCTGAAGAACCATACTATGTGGTCGGCAAAGATATCGAGCGCAACCGACTGGTCGTTGGGTTTGCAGACCGGACGGGAAAATCCACGCTGATTGCTGTACAGCCGAACTGGATTTCAGGTCAACCCCCAAATACAGATGAAATTTATTATGCGATGATTCGCTATCGGGCAAAACGCGTGCCGGCTATGCTCAAGTCAGTCACAGAGAAAGATTTTCGATTAGAATTCAAAGGGACATTACGCGGTATTACACCTGGCCAGGTTGTGGCACTTTACAGTGAAGATGTTTGCCTGGGCGGTGGCGTGATTGTTTCGTCTGGTTAATGAGATTCTTCGGTGATCATGGAGGAGTGAAAGAATGACCTTTCCAGCCCTGGTTTTTTCATTTTTTCTTGCCGCTCTGTTTGGCAGCGCGCTGCATCTCTGGCGCGGCGGTCCGCTGTGGCGTTTGATGCTGTATCTGATTCTCAGTGAAGCTGGTTTTTTTGCCGGGCATTATCTTGATGAGATCCTGTCCATTAATTTTATTAACCTTGGATCGATCCATCTTGGATTTGGTATCCTGGGGTCGCTGGCATCATTAGGGATTGGATACTGGCTGAGTTTGGTTGATTTTCAAAATATTTAGAATGGGAGCATCATTAATGTATCGTATTGAAGCTTTGTTGTCTGCAAGATTGTTTTTACGCCCAGAACTGGTGGGAGACCGGATCTTTTTCCTTTCCAACTTGAGTGGTCATAATAGTTTGTATGCTATGGACCACGGCGGGAGTGTACCGGAACCTTTGCTGCCACCGGATATCGTCCTCCAGAACCCCCATTTGATTGGCGGTATGTCCTTTGCTGTTTATCCGGATTTGAACAAGATCCTGGTGATGATTGATCAGGATGGTGATGAGAACTACCTGCCAATGGAAATCCCGATCACTGGTGGATTTCCAGAACCTGCATTCGGGGGTTTCTTTGAAAATACACGCTGTCATATGGGTTTTGCGGATGCGAAAAAGAATTTATGCATGTTCGCGGCTGAATCTCGTGAAGAGGGCATGGTACGGACCTATCTTTGTCGGCTGGATAGCGGCGAGGTAGAAGAGATCTATGCCAGCCCTTATGGTGCCTACCCAGCGGCAAAAAATGAGGATTATTCAAAGTTAGTTCTGGTTGAAGGCTATATGGTTGGTGACACAGTTGCCTATCTGTGGGAAAAGGGAAAAGATCC